>CAINDV010000829.1 GCA_903847485.1 uncultured Verrucomicrobiota bacterium | reverse complement strand
TTGGGCAGCAGATCATTTTTCAGGTCCATACTCATGTTCATGTACACCAGTTTGCCCGGTGTCTTTTTTCCATGAGTCAACGATGCCTTTTTCCTCCTCCCAGCCCTATCCGCTCGGTGTCATTTAATTTGAGTCAACGCGATGATGAGAAGGGCGGTTTTTTTCTGCTCGCCCTCGCCGCGCATTGGAAGGACACTGACGCCCGCTGGAAGGTTGCGCACGGCGGCCGCAGAGGCCATCGGTGGCGGAACGACCGGAGACCAAACATTGAACCACGAACGAGCAATAGTATGAACCCACTACCCTTGAACCTAAGAACCAGTCTGGCCGTCGCTGCGAGCGCGGTGTTGGCGCTGACCGGATGCAGCCCGACGACGAACGAAACCGCCGACTACAACGCCACCGAGCAGGCGGAGGCCGAGGCACGGGGCAAGGATCCCGCCTGGAAACCAGCTTACCGTGAGTCCACCGTCATCAAGGTCGGCCAGCAGGGCGAGGAGTTGAACAACTTCTGTTGCGATACCAACGGCAACCTGCTCGCCTGCGTGAGTGGTGCCAAAGACGGCTCTTCCGCGAAGACAACCAAGCCCGCGGTGCGCGTTTATGATCCCGATGGCAAGCTCCTGCAAACCTGGTCGCTCGACGCCGAACCGCAGGCTGTATGCGTCGAAGCCGACGGCAACGTGCTCGTGGCCGGCGGCGGCGTCATCACGCGCCTGGACCGCACTGGCAAGGTGCTGGCTAGCGCGAAAACGCCCGCGTCCGACGCCCCTCTGCCCCCCGACGATGAACTCAAGGAAGTGGCCAAGCGCTTCGGCTCCGGCACTCCCGCGGAGCAGCTTGCAGCTTACAAGAATTATGCCGCCAGCCGTCGTCAGGAGGTAACCGGCCTCGCCGCGTCCGGTGAGGACATTTTCGTGGCCGGGCCTTCGCTGAAGGATTTCTCCTATGTGGTCTATCGCTACGACCGGCAACTCAAGAACCCGAAGACCATCGTCGAGAAACTGAGCGGCTGCTGCGGACAAATGGACATCCAGGCACGCGACGGCAAACTCTGGATCGCTCACAACGCCCGCCATCGCGTTGAGAGCCACGACCGCGACGGCAAGCTGCTGGTCAGCTTCGGCAAGGAAGATCGCAAGGCCGCAGACGGGTTCGGCGGCTGCTGTGAGCCGAAGAACTTGCGCGCCCTGCCCGACGGCGACGTGCTGGCGGCGGAGTCCGGCCCGCCCGTGGCGGTGAAGCGCTTCGACGCCGCTGGCAAATTCAAGGGGGTCCTTGCCGCGCCCGCGTTCAAGTCCGGTTGTGTCCGCACGACGGTGGATCAAAGCCCCGATGGCAAGCGGCTATACCTGCTCGACACCGGCGGCAGTTCCATCCACGTCTTCGCTCCCGGCACCTGATTCCACGATGCGAATCCCGGAGTCCGTGCGCACCCGACTGGAGCGCAGCAGGTACTGGCTCATCGGCGCGTTGGCGCTGGCCGTGGCGATTTTAGCGGCCGGGCCGGCTGGTTGCGGAAAGCCCGCGGGCCAACGCTGGGCAATGGTCGTCATGGATCCGCTGGCCAAGGATCTCGCTTGCCCCTGCGTTGGCGGTTACGCCCAGCGGGATTACCGCCAGCTCGCCGCTCATCTCAGCCGCCAACTCGGCCAGCCCGTGGAGGTCGTCTTCGCCGATGAACTGGGCAAGGGCCTGCGTTCCGCGGGCAAACGCCGGCTCGCACTCATCATCGGTAAGGGCTCGCTCGTCCGCTCCGATGCCGCCGACCGCCAGCTTGCCCTGCAACCGCTCTGCCGCCTGACCGACCGCGACGGCAAGACGACGCTCACCGGGCTGTTTCTCGTTCAGACGAACGACCCGGCGCAAAAGCTCGCCGACCTCGCCGGGCGCCGCTTCTTCTTCGGCCCGGCGGACTCCGACGAGAAGCATCGCGCTGCGCTCGACGCCCTGAGCGCAGCCGGCATCACCCCACCGGCCCAGCCTGAAACGCTTGCCGGTTGCAGCGAGGCGGCAGCGCTGCTGGCGGAAAGCACGGAAAAGCCATTGCCTGTAGCTGTCATCTCCAGTTACGCGATGCCGTTGCTCGAAGGCTGCGGCACGGTGCCGCGCGGCGTGCTACGAATCATTGGCGAGACGAAGCCCGTGCCGTTTGTCACGATCTTCGCACCGACCAATCTACCGGCCGCATGGGCACAACAACTCCGCGCCGGATTGCTCACCGTGGGCCGGGACGCCACGCTGCTGAAGGCGCTGGAATCGAAAGCCGGTTTTGTTCCCTGCGACGCTACGGCGTCCGCCGACTGGCCAGACTTCCACGGCCCGACGCGAGACGGACGCGTGCCGTGGCTGCCAGGGAAGCTGCCGGCGGAGGCGAAGTTCGCCTGGCGCCAGCCGCTGTGCGCGCCTGGGCTGGCCGGACTGGCAGTCGCGGACGGGCTGGTGTTTGTCGCCGACCGCGACCCGCGAGACGAGCGCGATGTCTTTCTCGCCTTTCGCGCCGATGACGGCCGGCAGGTCTGGCAACTCGACTATCCAGCGAAGGGAGCACTCGATTACGGACAATCGCCGCGTGCCACGCCGGTCGTGAGTGATGGCCGGGTGTTTTTGCTCGGGGCATTCGGACAACTCCATTGTGTTGGCGCCCGTGATGGCAGGGTGATCTGGAAGAAGCATCTCGTGGGTGATTTTAGCGCCAAGCTGCCGAAGTGGGGCTATTGCAGCACGCCGCTTCTCGCCGACGGCTTGCTGATCCTGAATCCCGGCGCGCCCCAGGCCGCGCTGGTTGCCCTTGACCCAGCCTCGGGCCGGGTCGTCTGGCGCACCACCGGCGGGCCGGCGGCGTATGCGTCGCTGATCGTCGCGGAACTCGGCGGACGGCGGCAGATCGTGGGTTACGACGCCAATTCACTAGGCGGCTGGGACGTCCGAACCGGGCGGCGCTTCTGGACGCTGGTGCCGCCGCAGACCGGCGATTTCAACGTGCCCTCCCCCAGCGCGGTCAATGGCCGCCTGCTCGTTGCCACGGAGAACAATGCGACGCGACTCTACGGCTTTCGCAAGGACGGCACGATCTTGCCCGAACCGCTCGCGCGATCCGAATCGCTGATGCCTGACACCACGACACCGGTGGTCGCGGGGGGGCGTATCTTCGGCTGCGACACTACGCTTCACTGCCTTGATCTCGTCAACGGCCTGAAGCCAGTCTGGGAACTGACCGACGCCGCCGTGAGCGGTCACGCCAACTTGCTGGCGACAGACCAGCGACTGCTGGTAGCAGGACCGGACGGGGAGTTGCTGCTCATCGACGCCACGGGCGAGCCGGCAGTCATCTCCCGACTACGCGTGACGCCAGACACCAGCGGCAGTTACGCGCATCCGGCGCTGGCCGGGAAGGACCTGTTTCTGCGGCTTGGTGCAAGCGTGGTTTGCCTACGGCTGGTGCCTTGATGGGAATCTTCAACCCGAAGTTCGGGGAGCACGCCTGCCCCGAGCGTCGCTGGACGCACCCTCGCGGCCAGCGTTTTTGGACCACGACTGACTTCCAGTTCACGCACCATTTCCCGCCGCCGGTGTTTTCCGCGAGGGCGCGGAAGACAGCGCCCGAGGCAGGCGCGTTCCCCTTTCTACTTCGTCATTCGGGTGTGCAGCCTTCGATCTTTGACACACTTGCGGGTGTAAGTCCCGCCTCGGCAAGCGGTGGTTGAGCCGAGTAGTCATGGCAGACTCCGGCTGGGGGAGACTCCGGTTGGGGCAAGCTC
>CAINDV010000828.1 GCA_903847485.1 uncultured Verrucomicrobiota bacterium | reverse complement strand
GTGTCGAAGCTGGCCAGAGACTCCTTCGGCAACGCGGTCAACCCCTTCACCGGTTTTGGCTCGGGGGCCGGTGAGAGTGGAACGGTGGTGTTTGCAAAAATCACACCGCGACTGTCAACCTCCCTAGTGTTGCAGGCGGACAAATGCCGACTCCTCAGCTTCAAGGATGATGCGGGTACGGATTTGTTCACCAACGCACCTGCAGGAATGGGAGTTGGGATCTTCTCTGGCAACCGTCCGTTGGAGGTATTGCCCTCTGCCGACCTCGGTGTTATCGGCATCAAGACCCGGTCCGCCAGGACGCCCGCTCGCGCGGCGACCCGGCTGACGGCGGAGGTGCTGCTGGTCTTCGGCCTGACCAGCGAGGAGCGCATCGCACAAAAGGCCGATGTGCCGCTGCAAACTCAGGAAGTGGTGACCGTTGGCCCGCTCAAGGTGAAGTTCAAGGAGCCGGCCACCAACTCGCCCTATCGCACGAACCAGGTGGCGGCTGGTTCACTCTCCACGTATTGGATGGCGAGCCTCCTGCCGGAGAAAGGCTTCGCTATCGCTGCGGTCTCCTTCTTCTCGGAGAAGTTGGACGAGCCGATCCTGAGCGCCAAAAACGTAATTACGGAAGGGATAGCCTCGAGTGCGAACACTGGCGTTTTCGGTTCGAATCGCGAGGCGGGCGGTTCGGCGGCGGGCTTCGCCAATGCGGTCGGATACGGCTTCAGGCCTCCAGAAGACAAGAAAGTCACCATCAAAGTGCGCTACTACGATGTGGGATCGTTGGTGGAAAAGCGCTGCGTCATATCCACCGGCCTTAGCCCGTGAACCGCTGCGTTTGCCGATACTGAACCTCCCCCAACGCGCTCGCTTGCCTGTCGGAGAACCAAAGCCGTGAAACCCACAACCTCACTCCCGCCCGCCCGTGAATCGGCCGTCACGAACCGCCCCCGTCCGCTTCGCCAGACTCTGTGCTGGGCTTTGGCTGGCTTCGGGGTCGGCGTCGTCAGTGCCACCACCTACCTATTGCTGGGCGGTGAGTACTTTGTGTTCGTCCCGCGCTGGGCCACCATCGTGTTTTACCCCGGGTTCCTGGTGGGTTTCAATGCCTACGTCTTGGGTTTGCGCGAGCAGCCTTCCCAAGTCGTGGGCGTGCTGTCCGTGGGGTTGGCCTATGCCACACTGGCGGTGCTGGCACGGTGCGGGTGGCGCGTGCTCAAACACCGGTGCCTTGGTCTAGCAAACACACCGGGTCGTGACCGGGGTACCGATGGTGAACTGTCGAAGTGGGGAAAGAGGCCAGAATGAAAAACCGGCGACCACTTTCAACTCCCGCCACCGTGCCGTGCTGCCAGGCAAGTGTCTTGGGCGTCATCCGTCTGGCACTGGCGTTGGCCGCCGTGCTGTTGGGTCTGACCGGTTGCACCACCTATCGGACGGAGCCGCCGCAACGAACCTCCCAGGTGCCGATGCTGGCCTGGCTGCAAGCCGGAAAGACGACGCGCGAAGAGTTGAGACACGAGTGGGGGCTACCTTCGGCCAGTCTCCAGCAGGGCCGCATCGTGTTCTACCGGCTGGAAGGCACTGGCAACGGGCTTCGTTTCTCTACGAAACTGGGTAGTTGGGAGCGGTGCCGCCACAGTCTGGTTCTGATTTTCAGCTCCACCGGAGTCTTGGAGAAAAGCTCGCTCGTCAGAGTCCGATGAAAGCTCATTACCCATCGCTGCGATTCCAGACGCAAATGACCCGCCACTGGCTGGTGGTGCTCGTGCCGCTGGTTGCCTTGTCGGCCGGGTGCGCCTTTATTTTGCCGGTGCCGACGGCCTACCATCCCGCCGGATCACGCCGGAATCTTACGGAAGCCACGGTCGCCCGGTTCGTCCCCGGCACTACGACCGTGGACGACGTGGTCCTGCCCCTGGGTGAGCCGGACCAAGCCGCTGCCGACCCCTCCCGGCTCAACTATCGGTGGGAGCGGGTCAACATGCACCTCAGTCGGGGCTGGGCGGTAGCGATAGGCCCTGTTCTTGTCGGCGGCGAAGGACGGGAAACCACTTACTCTCATGCTTACTCGTTAAGTTTTACCTTCGACCCAAGCGGAGTACTCCAAAACGTGGCCACGACGAATGTTGCCGTTCGGACCACCACCGACACCCGATGAACGCGAAACTCCTGTTCGAGCTTGGGCCACCGAGGTTCTTTCAAGACCCCGTAGGAGCCGAGGCAACGAGGCTTAACTCCTTGGAAAACCAAAGCCATTCTGGTTAACACGCCTATGAAAGCTGCCAATTCGGGCAACCTTCGCAGCCTCATTTTTCGCGGGCTGAAACCATGAAGACCTTCTTCGTCGTCAATCCGAAGAGCGCCAACGGCGCCACCGGCAGGCGCTGGGCCGAGCTGGCGGCGAGCATCGCGCGGACGCTGTCGGACTTCAGGGTGGAGTTCACCAAGGGGCCGCTCGACGCCGTGCAGCTCACCCGCACCGCGCTCAAGGCCGGCTACGAGTGCGTGGTGGCCGTGGGCGGCGACGGCACCATCAACGAGGTGACCAACGGCTTCTTCGAGGACGGCAGGGTCCTCAACCCCAACGCGGCGCTGGGTGTGCTCCCCCGTGGCACCGGCGGCGACTTCCGCAAGACGTTCGGCTGGGAGCTAGACGCCGACGCGGCGATCAGGCGCCTCAAGACGCCCGACACCAGGCCCTTCGACGTGGGGCACCTTGTCTTCCTGGGCCACGACGGCAAGCCGCAGACCCGCTACTTCGCCAACATCTGCAGCTTCGGGATGTCGGGGCTGGTGGACCAGGAGGTCAACCAGACCTCCAAGGCGCTCGGCGGCAAGGTGTCCTTCATGGTGGGCTCGCTCAAGGCTCTCACCAGGTACAGGGACCAACGGGTGCGGGTGACCTTCGACGACCGGCCGCTCGAGGAGGTGATGGTGACGACCCTCTCCGTGGCCAACGGCAAGTACTTCGGCGGCGGCATGAAGGTGGCACCCGATGCAGACGTGAGCGACGGGCTGTTCGACGTGGTGATCTGGAGCGGCTACGGGTTCACGGACTTCGTGGTGCGCAGCCAGAGCATCTACTCGGGTGCCCATGTGAAGTGGAGGGGCACGAGGGTGCTCCGGGCGACGCGGGTCGTGGCCGAGTGCGACGAGAAGGTGCTGATAGACTGCGACGGGGAGCAGCCGGGCATGTTGCCCTGCACGATGACGATCCTCCCCTCGGCGATCCGCCTCAAGGTCTGACCGATGGTGCTGGGGAGCTTCCCGGTGAAGGTGGAGCACCGCGTCGCCTGGGGCGAGATGGACGCGTTCGGCCACGTGGACAACACCAGCTACCTGCAACTGATAATCCTATGAGAACGACCCTGATTGTGGCACTGCTGTTGCGGCGGGTGTTGGCCGTGGGTAAGTTCGGGGTGACGGCGAATTGTGTGGCGGCGGTGACGTGGTTCCGGAAGGCCGACACTTAGAGCGTGTATGAAAACGCCTGGCGTGGTAGGGCGAGGCTCCTGCCGAGCCTCAACGACAGCGGTAATGAGCCTACCGGACAGCTCGGCAG
>CAINDV010000827.1 GCA_903847485.1 uncultured Verrucomicrobiota bacterium | reverse complement strand
GCTGTTCCACATGCCCAGGCTCAAGCCGAGGTTGCGCTTCATGTTCTCCGGATAGACGGCCAGGCCGTCCATCAGGCGCGTGAGCAGGCCGAACATGTAGTCGAGCAACGTGCAGGAGTCGGGGAAGATGATGCGCTCGACACTACTGTGGCTGATGTCGCGCTCGTGCCAGAGAGCGACGTTTTCCAGCGCCGCCAAGGCGTTGCCGCGAAGCACGCGGGCGAGGCCGGTGAGGCGTTCCCAGGTGATGGGGTTGCGCTTGTGCGGCATGGCGCTGCTGCCTTTCTGACCTTTGGTGAAAGGTTCTTCGGCTTCGAGGACTTCGGTGCGTTGGAGGTGACGGAACTCGACGGCCCATCGCTCAATGCTCGCGCCAACCAGCGCCAGCGCGAGTTGAAATTCGGCATGGATGTCGCGTTGAACGACTTGCGTGGCGATGGGCGCAGGGGTCAGGCCGAGCTTCTTGCAGACGAAGGCTTCGACGCGCGGCGAAAGGTGGGCGTGGGTGCCGACGGCACCGCTGAGTTTGCCGATGGCGGCGGCGGCGCGGGCGGTTTCCAGGCGGCGGAGGGCGCGGCCAAACTCGTCGTGCATGAGCGCGAGCTTCAGCCCGAAGGTGGTCGGCTCGCCGTGGATGCCGTGGCTGCGGCCGATGCAGGGCGTCATCTGATGTTCCTTCGCGCGCCGGGCGATGACCGGCAGCAGCGCCCGCACGTCGGCGATGAGAATGTCCGCGCTCTGAATCATCTGCACGGCGAACGCGGTGTCCACGATGTCGCTCGACGTCAGCCCGTAATGAAACCAGCGGCTGGCCGGGTCGTTGATCTTCTCGGCGACGGCGGTGGTGAAGCCGATGACATCGTGGTTGAGCGTCTTCTCCAGTTCCTTCTGGCGCTCGACAAGGTGGGCTAGATCAACCTGCCAGGCTTCGCAGCCGGACTTAATCTTGACGAAATCCTTCGCCGGAACAATGCCTTCCTTCACCAATGCCTGACTGGCAAAGAGTTCGATGTCCAGCCAGAGGCTGAGTTTGTTTTCGTCGGACCAGATGGACCGCATTGGGTTGCGGGAATAGCGCGTAATCATGGTGGTGAGTCTAGGCGGAGGCGGAGCGAGGGTCGAGGATGGCGTAAAAGCGGAGTCAAATCATACCGTTTGCGGCTGGGAACTGCGTCATTTGAAATTTGAAATCCGAAATCCGAAACCATTCGGTACCGGAAGGTGGTTCTTCTTTCAATCGCGGTTTACAGCCGCAGGATGGTTCGGAATTCGGATTTCGGGCTTCGGATTTCTTTCGGAATTCGGATTTCGATTTTCGGATTTGGCCCCGCTCCTCACTCACCGCCCATCCATCTTGCGTTTGGCGGCGGCGAGGATGCGCTTCTCGCGCTCGGTCAGGCTCTGGATGCCGTGGGCGGAAATCTTGTCGAGGATGGGGTCAACCTCCTGCGCCAGGAATTCGTCTTTGGGCAGATCTTCCGCAGAGGGACGCGACCGGGCACTGGTACCGGCGCGCTGTTTGGCCGCCGTGCCGGCCATTTCGAGCGAGTGGAAGCGCGAGGCCGGCGGAGCTTGGCGGCGGGGCAGTTGAGGCCGCCATCCTTCGATGGAAAGCGCCCAGGCCACGCCCACCAACATGCCGCCAAGATGCGCCGCGTGGGCGATGTTGTCGTTGGCCGCCATCATGCCGAGCACCGACAACACCACTTCGATGAGCAGGAGATACTTCGCCTTCATCGCCACGGGGAAGACGAACGCGACGAGCATCGTGATAGGCTGGTTGCGGAACAGGATAGCGAACGCGGCGACGAGTCCGAAGACGCCCGCCGAGGCACCGACCACCGGCACCATGCCGGTACCGGTGAAGGTGGAGAAGGCCGCCTGCACCAACCCGCCCACCGCGCCGCTGCCGAGGTAAAGCGCCAGCATCCGCCGCCAGCCGAAGTTGTTCTCGATCACGTTGCCGAACCAGTAAAGCATCAGGCAGTTGATGAGCAGGTGCATCGGGCCGCCGTGGAGAAACTGGTAGGTCAGCAACTGCCAGACGGCACCGTGCCAGAGCAAGTTGGCGCGCAAGGCGAAGAGAGCTTCGAGCGGCAAAAGGAGCTGGCCCGCGAATATGACGACGTTCGCGATGATCAGCCAGATCGTCAGGGAATAACGCCAGCCGCCGCCGGCGCCGAAGCGAGGAGGTGGGGCGGACTCGTAATCGGCGCGCATGTAATCGCGATTTTCTAGCATAGGCGCGGGAAGCTAAGGGCGAAGCGGCGGCTTTTCAACCGGCATCTGGCACGGCACCAAGGCGGGTGTGTGACCGTTCAGTAACCCAAAGTTGATAAGCAGGCTGGGCGCTCATTTTGTGGTTGCATATTGTAGCTATACAGATACATTGCCGCCATGAAACCAAATCTCGATTCTCTCCTCCAACAACGGCAGGCCCTCG
>CAINDV010000826.1 GCA_903847485.1 uncultured Verrucomicrobiota bacterium | reverse complement strand
GCTGTTCCACATGCCCAGGCTCAAGCCGAGGTTGCGCTTCATGTTCTCCGGATAGACGGCCAGGCCGTCCATCAGGCGCGTGAGCAGGCCGAACATGTAGTCGAGCAACGTGCAGGAGTCGGGGAAGATGATGCGCTCGACGCTGCTGTGGCTGATGTCGCGCTCGTGCCAGAGGGCGACGTTTTCCAGCGCGGCGAGGGCGTTGCCGCGGAAAAGATGAAGCGAAGCTCGGAAAAAAAGTGCTCATTCTTCCTCCGCAATCAACACTTGAGCCAAACGGTCGCGAAATCGAACATCAAGAAGTCGAGACGCGCGAACTGGCTCCAAATGGGCAAGGTCGTTTCGGATGTCACGCAACCAACAGACGAACTCGCACAGGTCACGAAGACCAGCACTGCGTTGCAGCGAGAGTTGCTCGGCGATGTGATTGAGTTCCAAGTCAGCAATTCTTTGAATTTCGCCGAACGTGGTCCGCCAAGGCACCCGAAGCAGATTCCGATGAGTTTTTAACAAGGCTCTGCGCTGGCGCTCCAAGAGGGGGAAGAGAGCGGCGACCTGCCCGTTCCAGACGCGCTGCAGCAAGGTGTCTCTACGGCCAGCAACCGCTAGCCAAGCCGAGTGAAGACGGTAGCAGCCGTCGAATTCCTGCCGCAAGCCTCGCCAAGCCGCGCACGAACCTGTGGCATCGTCGGAAGCTGACCAGCCACGAGCGTTGCCTAGTTCTGCCAGCCATGATCCTGGATCTATCACGCCCGCCAGACCACGCCCCGCCCCTGCTTCGCAGACCGCCGGATCCCACAATGCCAATTCTGCCAGGACTGCAACGAACACTTGACGTTGCCACGCGGGAAGAGGTTCGCTGGCCAACACCGAAGTGGCGTAAAGCCGCGCATTAAGGCTATCAAGGCACCCGGACCATGAGTGGAGGCGAAGAAGGTTTTTCGGCGCGGGTGCGGCAGCCGCCACTTCGCCGTGCAGCGACGCGAAGAACAGTGTGCGTTGTGCGAGATTGAGCCGCCGACAAACGTCTTCATACTCGTCGAGGAATTTGCGCCAGGCCGGCCAACCGCCAGGATTGTCTGCACGCAGGTGGAGGAGACGGCCATGAAACTCATGGCGCTCGCATAGATCAATGGTTCGCAGCCGAATTGGTTTGGACTCAAGCCCCACATGCTCTGCGAGGCACAGGAGAGGTGCTGTTCCGTTGTTCTCCACGGTTTCTAGTCGGTGGAGACCAAGATTGCGGAGCAAAGTCCGCAAGGACGATAGCCAACCATCGGGCGTGTGGTCAGGCAACGTCACGACGACATTCTGGCCAGCGCGCAGGTCTTCTACTATCCCAGCTAGGAAACGTGCAGGCGCGGGCAGTTGCCAGAACTCGGTCATGAAGCGAGCGCGTTTTGCAGGGCATTTGCTGCAACTGGATCGAACTGGAACTTGCCCGTCCCACCCGGCGTAATTAGTCCCAAGCGCTCGGCCCACCTCAGGCGCATTCCAACGCGTTGCCGACCGTCGGCTGCGACAATGTCAAGAAGTTGGCAAATGTCCTCGACCGAAAACTCACGCAAGTCCGCCGCAATGTGCAAAGGCGATGTGTCGTCTTCCGCCTCCAAGGCAAACAGCACCCGCAACGCGGCCTTATCTTCTGGCTTGCCCAGTGCCTGCCGCAGTTCCTCGCAGGATTGCTTTAACTCAACGACGCTTGCAGGTCTGAGCCGTGCTAGCAACTCAGGCCAGTAGCCTGTGGCGCTGCGAATGGCGTCGCGTAGGTCCCGGTCACCTGTTACGTTTAGATCCTGAAGCCACTGCCGCACCGCCGCATCGTGCCAAGGACGGAGCGTGATTTCCCGCACGCCGAGTTCGCGTGCGCCGTCCAGTCCTGAGACTACTTGCATCGCTTTCGTCGGGCCTGCAACGAAGAGAATCGTCACGAAGGCGGACTTGGAAACAAGCTGTCCGATGCGATGGCAAGCAACAGCGACCCAGCTTTCGTCCCAATTCGTCTCCGCCGACACCACCAGAACTGTGTTGGTTCCTTGGGGTCGGTCCAATTTGCGAACCACCTCGTCGAGATCTGCCGCACTCGCGCACCCCGGCGAGAGCGAGGTGCGGTTCTTCTTGCCGAACAGGCTCTCAATTGCCGCTGGTAGGTGGCTCAGCCCGGCGGCGGGCAGGCCGTATAGGACAACCACACGATTTTCGGAAGCCCGAATCTCGCTCTCTTGCTGCGCTGTGAGGGGACTGAGGAGGACCTGTGGTCCATCTTCAAGCACCCGACGGAACTTGTCGGTTTCATATTTTCGCGCCAGTTCCCAGTCCTTTGCCGACTGAAGCCGGCGGTCAATTTCGTCGGAAGTGCCCAAGAGCATCATCACGTTGGGATTGCGCAACGCGAAGCGGCTGCCGCCGACTTGGCGCAGTACGCCGAGTCCAACCATCTCTTCGAGCAGAACACGAAACTCGTCGTCGGTTCGCATGTCGGAAAAACCGGACGGCCAAAAGCTGGCCGCTTCGGCGCGGATGTCTCGAAGTTCGACACCCTCGTTGCTTGGCTCGGCGACGTGATAATAAGCAAGGAGATAGGCGGTAAGCTTGTAGCGAGGGTCAAGTTCAAGCGTGAGGCTGACTTTCTCATGGATCGCTTGCCGAACAACACGGGTGTAAGCGGCTTGCACATGTTGGCTCGTGATGCGGCAGGGAGGCGTTGCCTGCCGGTTGGGAAACCTGGCCACATGGTTGTCCCGCAGGTCGCGCAACAGGTAATAGCAGAACAACTGGATCAAGTTCGGGTAGTAATTGGTCCACGCGAGGATGCGGCTGACCACATCGGGTGACTCGAACACGTAGCCGATGTCAGCCAACGGTTGCTCCACCAACTCACGGGCAGCGCGGGATTCTTCCTTCTCTATCATCGGCCCGATGCAAAGGGCCTCACCCAAATGTGCTAGCGGTTGGTTGGGGATGACGCGGGCGGTACGCTGAACATTGTGCAAACCCGCGAAGACAACCTTAAAACGGCGCTTGGTATCCTCCATCAGGCCCTTCAACCGCCGCACGCGCGAAAACTGTGCCTGGCGCTCAATCTCTTTCCCGTCTTCAACCAGGAACTCGTCCGCCTCGTCGAGCAGCACAAGCAGGCGGCGGTTGGTGTCACCTCCCAACCAGTTCTTGATGTGTTTGATAAACGCCTCAGGTCCAGCGCCAGCACCGATGCGCTCGTCGCTTAGAACATGTTTCTCCTGCAGGCGTTCCAGCAAGAGAGGCCACAAGTCGTCCATCGGCCGACCACGACTACGCAATTCTCTTTCAAGGTCCATGTAAATCGCGACGCGTCCTTCTGTTGGCAGGTGAAACGAGCGCTCCAGCGCGCGGAGCAACGCGGTCTTGCCGAGTTGCCGTCCACCATAAACGAAACACGAGCCGCGCGGGTCGGCTAGCGAATCCAATTCGCGCGTGCGGCCAAAAAACATTTCGGGCGGCACCTCGCCGGCGGCTACTGAATAGGGTTCCACTCGTGTGAAGGGCAGCGCACAACGAAGCAGCGTCGCGAGCCGGGCACCCGGTTGCGCGCACAGAAACAGGAACAGGGCACGGTCCACCACTGCCGCTTTGAACATCTTATTCCTTGCCTCATCGGCCAGTTCGCGTCGATCCCGGGCACCCAGCGGACGGAAGCATACCACCAAATGCCCGGACGTGTCTCCGCCTCCTGCTCGGCAGTCAGTTAGCAGATCATCCATGTCCACATCTCCCCATACAAAGTGAAGCCTGTAAGCTCCCCGTGCCTCCGAGCCGAACGCGGGCACCAGTACTTGGGAGCGATCGCTGAATGTTTCTCCTGTTGAGTCGAAAGGCTGAATGACGTACGTGCTCGTTCGTGCAGTACGGGCCACGATGCGAAGAGAACGGAGACCCAGAGCGATGGCAAGATCTCGGACTTGCGCTTCGTCAGCACGCCGCTGCCGCTCGAGGGTAAACCAAAGTTGGAGATGCGCTACGGCTTGCTCGCGTTGGTCCACGCTCAACATCTGAAAGTCGAGGCCATGCCACTTGTCACCGGAGCGGGCGGCCTGTGCAAGCTCCTGGAAGGACGCTTCCCGGATTTCGCGTTCCGTTCTAGTCAGCCAGCCACGTTCGCCAAAGAAGGCATCGAACTCGGAGGACCGATAGACTGCCTCTGGCAGAGGGCGGCCCGCGATGGCCAGTGCGAGGTAGTCGTTGGCGGTATGGATGTCGCCCTGGTCAAGCAGAGCGGCAATGCGCGTTTGCGTTTCAAGTGAAATCGCTTTGGCTTCCGAGAGGCGGCGGCGCACCTCCTCTGCCGCACTGTTGAGTTGCTGCCTAAGCTGACCATCCACGGCTACCAATCGCGCTCGAAGAGGCGCGAACTCGACGGCTTCCTCGGCCTCCCGCCGGACAGATTCCACCGCTGCACTCCAATCGTTGTAGTCCTTTTCGCGGCAGAGTCCCAAGCCGACGAACTCATCAAGGAGCCGGCGCGTGTCGTCGGCCTTGCGGCCAACACGAGCCTGACATTCTTCAAGAGCGATATGGCGTTCATGCACCAGTTTCGACGTGTCCACGCCCTCAACCGGTTGCCAGCGGGAGAACTCCAGTAGCGCGGCAGTGGCGACATGGTTCTCCGCCGCTGTCTGCTGCGCCCAGGCAGCGGGCCAGTCCGGTACAGAGCTCGCAAGCACAAGCAGCCTGTCCCGGTCGCTCAACTGAGGCTGAAAGAGAGGGCCAACAGCGATAACCGGGCGCTGTGCGCCTCGGAGTAATTCGGCTTCAATAAGCCAGCGCGGTTCTGGCTCACTCGCGCCGGGAACCGGCACATCGCCATCAAGAAGTTGGCTGCAAGATACGACAGCCTCGCGGCAGAAACGGGCCGCCCCTTCCAATCCAGCACGCCCTTGATGGTTTGAGAGTTCGTCAAGCTCCCGCTCGGCAGCCGCCCTGTGACTGCGATAGACTTCGCAGAGCCGTTGCGCCTGTTCTTGGCGAAAGTCTTCGTTGCGCTCTGGGGAACTTGCTAGCAGGACGAATACTCGTTCAGCCAAATCGACAGCTTGCCCAATGTTGGCAAGCAACTTGTCGCGTGCGGCACCGACCACCGTCATCCTTTGATTGATTCTCTGGATGGCTTCCTGAACGAGGTCTGCTCCCTCGGAACTCCAGGGCTTCCAGTCGCGTCGCAATGTTGCCAAACTGGTAGCATCGGCATCGCTGGTCCGGTCCAATAGCCGTCTCAACGCTCCGCCGGGACCGGTCCAAGCCCGCCATATTCTAGCCGCCAGAGCATAGTTGAACCCGTAGTTTGGTGCATTGCTCAGCCAGTCGCGAATTTCCGCCCGAACTGCAAGAAGTTGCCGCTGCCATTCTTCCTGGCTTCGGGAACCTTGTAGCATCCCGGGCTGTAAGGGCTCGCCTCGCTGGCTGAAGGCCGTGATCGCGCCCACCATCGCGCCGAGATGCGGCAGACGCATATTCTCCGCCAACTGTAGCCGGCTTAACAGGGCGTGCGCGCCGGTGAGGGGTGCCAGGAGCGCCGGACGCAACGCCGCCCCCACGACAAGGAGCCGCGTGACCCGCTGTACGTCTTCAGGAAGATGCTCCAGGTGGAAGTCGCTCGACTCGGTGAAAGCGCTTGCGAGCAACTGGCTGACTGGACTGACTTCGTAATTCACGCGCGGCCCGAGCGCCGCTGCGTGGAAGACCCAAGCGGGCGGCAGACCACGAGTGTCGTCCAACGACGCCAAGTGGCCAGCCAGTCCCCAGCGTCCCTCACGCACGAGGCGCCAAACCACCTGGGCCAGCGAGTCCGCGCCGGCGACAGACAATGCTTCTTCTGCGACCTGAGCCGGTGGCTCTGAAACAGGTGGCGTGAGGAGAGGGGCCGGGGCAGGCGGCGTTCCCGTTGTTTGACGCTGATCTTTGGTAGGCGTAGTGCTGGCCGCCGAGGCGGGCGCCGGTGGCAACACCCCACCCGCCGGTGGCTCGGCTGCTTGGGATGTCTCGCGGACCTGAGGGGGAGAAGGCGATTCCTCAGTCGCACAAGGCTGCGGCGCAGAACCCGTCTCCTTGCGCTGGCTTTGAGGCGACTGAACCACAGGAGTGGGCAAAGCAGAAGGAGGCGGCTCCTCGCTGCTTCTCTCTGCTTGCGACGGAACTTGTGTGCGCAGTGATTCAGCGGTTGGTGGAACTGTTGCCGTCTCGCCCCACCGCAAGTCCGCCCAGTTTGTCGCGCCCAGCAGATCTGCCAGTGTGGGGCTGACCGCCTGGACTGCTTGCTGTAGGCTTTCAAGCGCTGGCCCTTCCTGGCTCCAAGCCCATTGAAGCCAGCGGTGCCCACGTTGGCCAGAGTCAACAGCGGGATCACCATCCTTCGTTGGCACTGTGTGTGGTTCTTTTACCGGCGATGCAGATTGCACCGCCGATGTATTTTCCGCGCCGAGCAACGCGACGCAGGAGGATTCGCGGGATTTTACTTCCTCTCCAGCCCGCCGGGCAAGCGCGGTAAGTTCAACCTGCCTTCGTGGCAAACGATGGCGAACCTCGGCAGTTTCGAGAAGCCGCACAATTTCCGCCACAGTCTCAGCGGTATGCAGGTGCCGGCTTCGTTTTGCTTCTGCCGCAGCAGCAAGCCTCCGCCACGAAGCGATGAACTCTTCGCGGGTGGACCAGGGCGGCGTTTCTTCGCCGGCCTCGCTGGCCAGTGTTGCCAGCCGCCCTGCAAGTTCCTTCGCAACGGTATTCGCGCGCTGGAACGCCGTGGACGCCGTTGCAAGGTCACATATTTTGGACGCGTGGAGCTGCGACACCGCTTGGTTGACGATGCTCACTTCGGTGTCGAGCGAGGCAAAGTCAGGCACAGTGGGACCATTACAGTCTGACGGCTCTGGAGGTTGGGCCGAATGTTCAGAGGTTTCCGACTGGCAGCCCTCCCACTTCTGCCGAAGCAATTCCGCGTGTGCTGTCATGGTATTCCGACAAACCCAGCGGATGGCTACATCGTACAGCTTAACGTAAGGGTCGTCCCGGAACTCCTTCCCCACTTGTGTCAACGCCTGCTCAAACGTCACAGCCACTTCAGAGGCCGGATCGGTCAACCCAAGCAGTCGGTCATTCAGCGCACCGTGCGCATGGCAGAAGAACCCACGCAGCAGAGCTTCAAACCATAACTCGTGTTCCGTTCCAAGAATAACCTGTTCGAGACGCTGCTGTTGCTCGGCTTGAAGCCATCGATCTATCCGGGCCGGCTGGAATGAGGCGGAAATATGGGCAGCAAGCAGCACTTCTCGGATGGTGCGGGGGCGTGTGCCGGCAACCTTCTTGAGAAAGCCCATGCGCTGCTTGGTGGGAAGCGCCCGAAACGCTTCGCGCGTTGCTTCAGCCGACTTGTCTGACGTTTCTGAGTTCATAAGCGCTTTCCTTTCGCGGATTCATTTTCATTCCGTCGTTCTACAGGCCCAATTTCTTAAACCGGTTCTTCACTTCCTTGAAGTGGAAGTCCAGCGTGCAGAGCTTCTCCAGTTCGCCGGCCTTGAAGTGCTTCGCCACGGCGGGGTCGGCCTGGAGTTGCTGGACGAAATCCGCGTCGTCGCGGCCGGCGTGTTTGACTTCCCAAGTTTTCATCGCGGCGTCTTGCACGAGCTTGTAGGCGGCTTCGCGGGTGAGGCCCTTGCGGATGAGGGCGAGCAGGACGGTCTGGCTGTTCCACATGCCCAGGCTCAAGCCGAGGTTGCGCTTCATGTTCTCCGGATAGACGGCCAGGCCGTCCATCAGGCGCGTGAGCAGGCCGAACATGTAGTCGAGC
>CAINDV010000825.1 GCA_903847485.1 uncultured Verrucomicrobiota bacterium | reverse complement strand
TGGCTGGAGTATCAACCTCGTCGGCCGGGACCAGGACGTCCTGGGTTGCCGGCGGCTCGGCAGGCGCCGGAAACAGATCCATCAACTTCTGCTCCGTTGAGATGGGCGCTTCCTTGCTGATGCGGTCGGCACCGGGACCGTAAAGCTGCTTCTTGAGGGCGGCGATCTGCCACTGGGCCCTCTGCAGTTCCGCGCTGAGGTTCTCGATCAGACGATGCGCCTCCGGCAGGGCTGCTGGCAGGGCGGAAGCTGGTGGCGCGACGGGCATCTTGTACGGATGAAATCATGCCCGAATCTATATAATACGGCAACACCAACCGCCGCGATTTCAGGGACATTTCAGCGTCTATACCACCCAGCCCGTCCGACCACTTCCAACCCTTGAACCAGGTTGATCCATTCCTCGGGACGAAGGTCGGCAGCGGCTCCTTCGCCACATGGCCATTGGAAGCGACCACCCTCAAGACGCTTGGCTGCGACCCAGAAGCCGGAACCGTCCCACCAGAGCACCTTGAGGCGGTTGCGCCTGGCGTTACCAAAGACGAAGAGATGTCCCGAGAGCGGGTCTGCCTGAAGGGTGGACTTCACGATGGCGCTCAGGCGGTCGAAGCTGCCACGGAGATCAACGGATCCGAGACAGACATGGATCCGGAGGGAAGGAGTGAAGGAGATCATCGCCCGAGACGTTCGATGAGGCAGCGGGCCAGATCGGCATCCAGGCGGAGGATACGACTGTCCGGGAACTGCCACTCGGCAGCCCATGGCTTGGGCCCGAGCAAACCAGGCAACGCTACCTCGTGAAAGACGGGAAGCGGGGCGACGTCGGATGCGGCACCCACCTGTCGGTGCCAACGCTGGAGAGAACTCAGCACGAGGCCATGGCGTCGGGCGAAGCTCGGGAGGTCGAGACCGGAGCGCTGAAGGCGGGAGATCCAATCCCGGCGTTGAGCGGCGGTGGTATGGATGCGGCGGGAAACAGGGGGCAAAATCGAACTCATCGCCGCATCCTGCGCCATGACCGGCGCGTCCGGTAGATGCGCTTCACCGGACGCTTACACTGCGATGACGGCGCTGACAAGGGGCTCCCCGGCAAGATGAAGGAGCCCCAACGGGGCGTTTCAAGGCAGCCCGGGGCATCGCCCCGGGAACACGGTGTCACAATGAAGACGAGCCCTGAAAGGGCGGCTTAGCCTCAGAGCCTGGATGTCGGGCAGGGGTATGGGTTGGGTCGCCCTTTCAGGGCTTGGCAAGAGTGTTGGGGAACGTGGGGAGGAATAACTGTCGTTGAACACGGCCCGGCCAAAGGGATCGAAAAGGAGTCCTTGTGATGAGAACACAAACAAAGCTCGGTCTGGGTTTTGCTGCCACATTTACCTTGGGTATTTGGGTGGCGCTTCTGGCCGGTGCGGCGCTCTGCGAGATGCTAAGAGATGAGCGGAGGCTGCGCGCCGTGGGGGACATTCTTGGGATACAGTTCGCGCTGCGAGGCTTCCTGACGGCTGAAAAGCTCAAGCTTCTCGCACCCAATGGGTCTGACAAAGAACTCGATGAATGCGAGACGAAGCTCCTATTGCATGCCTTGGCCGGGGTTGTGAACGAACTGAACCCATCGGGCCTCGTCTATTGGTGGCCCGATGAGCCCCAGAGGAAGGCAGGTGTCATCCAGGATCCTTGGGGCAGGGATTATCGGATTGCTGTGGACGTCAATGGAGATGGTCGGGTCGTCACTTCGTGTTGTGGCGAGATCACGACAACCAACGTCGCGGTCCTCTGGTCCGTTGGCGAGGGCCCGGTGACAACTTGGGAATACGGTCAGAACCTGGGTGGAT
>CAINDV010000824.1 GCA_903847485.1 uncultured Verrucomicrobiota bacterium | reverse complement strand
GTGTCCACCGACACTTGGATTTCCTGGGCGAGGTTGGAATAGACAAGCTGCTGCCCACTGCGCTCGGCGAGGAGTTGCATCAGGGTTTCCATGGTCCCCAAGTCGGTGATGTGGGAGACCTAGCGCAGATCTTCCCGCGAGAGTTGCTCCTGCCACAACGAATGCCAGCGGCGTGTAAAGCGGCTGTCCCGTCGCAGAAACGGCTCGGGGAATCCACCATGCTCCCAGAGCGCATCCTACTCGGCCGGCGGCAGCTCGGAAGGTGGCTGAACCTCCCGTCCGGGCAGACCTGTGCGCAGGCATTCGCCGACGCTCCATGGATGCATGCGATACTGCTGTCTGCCAGCAAACCTGCGATCCCCAGCACCAAGCAGCGCGTGATCCTTCGTGATGGAGGCCTGCCTTGATGCCTTTGGCGGGGCATCCCACACAGCGGCCTCTTCCCTGCGAACCTGCGCATCCCCCCCTTTGCGCTTTTTGTGGGTTGCACTGTCAATTGGGGCACGCGATGACGCGGACTGCCCGACCACCAACATCCACATACTCCCGAAAGGACATCACATGAACAAACGATCAACAACACACAACGACCCTCGAATTGAAGAATCGCTTCCTCCCGCAACCGCCTCCCCGCGACGGGGGCAGCCGCGACCGGGTCTGAGGCGGGCAGTGCGCTTGGCGGTGCCCCTCATCACGGCTTTGCTGTTCTCGCTTCTCCTGGTGCCGAGAAGCGTGGCTGGGGATTACGTCCTGGTTCTCGACCTTTCCGGTTCGATGACCAATAGGATCTCCAAGCAGGACAAGCGCATCCGCATCGAAGTAGTGCAGCAGGCTCTCCGCGATTACCTGCCCGCTCTCCCCGAGAACTCACGAGTGAGGCTCATCGGCTTCAACTCTGGTATCGTCGCCGACAAGGAGGTCAAACTTTCTGATGCCCCGGCACTGCGGCAGGCCCTGGCCTGGGTTGATGACCTTGGCAAAGAAACGCGGAAAAACCGCCAAACGTATCTTTGGACAACCTTGCGTCACGCCTTGAACGTCGCTGTCACCTACGCCGGCGAAGGTTCTCCGCAGCCAGTCGTGGTGCGGGTTCTCACTGACGGCGAGGACAACGAGAACGCCACCACGCTCGCCAAGGTTCTACAAGAGTTCGTTCCATCGCTCGATGGAGAGCATATACGCGGAAACTTAATTCTGCTCGGCGACTTGGAATTCAAAACCAAACTCGCCCATCTGGCCTTACCGGAGGGTGCCTTTGAAACCACCACGAATTCACTTTGGCTGGACCTCTTTCCCCCGGTGGTTTTGAGCGTCCCGGCGGAGCCCAAGATTGGGGAGGAGGTCCGCTTATTCGAGAACACAAAGTCCATTTACAGCCACTACGAGTGGTTGGTGGACGGGGCCGCCGTCGGGAACGAGAAAGTGCTTACGTGGCGCTTCACCGAACCCCGCACCTACAGGGTGACGCTGCGGGTGCTGGGACTTCAGGGGACCAAGAATCAAACCACCGTGCTAATTCGGGCCAAAGGACACGACAAACTTCCCGTTGACTTCATTGCGATGCCCGCTCAACCGGAGCCGCAACAGGAGGTCAGGCTGTTGGCCCGATGCGGAAGCCAGGCGGTGAGATTTGTCTGGCAGGTGGACTCGAACCAGGTCAGCGCCTTGCAGGATTGTAGTTTCCGCTTTGATCGGGAAGGAGCGCACGAGGTAAAGCTCGTCGCATGGGATTCAGTCGGGACCGCAGGAACTCGGAGTCAGATCATCCAAGTAAGAGAGAAGGGGCTGACGGTTTCCATCAAGGGACCGAACGAATCAGTCTCCGGTCGCCCAGTGCAGTTTGCCAGTGAGATCACCGGGGCTTGCGCATCGGTAGAATGGGCATTCGGCGACGGCGAGAAGAGCAAGGAGAAGAACCCGCAACACCCCTTCAATTGTGGTGCGCCAGAGTTCCGGGATTGCCTGGTGACGCTGCGTGCTGTCACCCCGTCGGGCAAGGTGGTTCAAGCTGTTCCCCACTCCGTCCGGGTCTGGGCAGAGAAAAAGGTGCAGCCGCCCCGAGCTTCATTCCGCATGCTCAACCAGAATCCCAAGGCTGGCGATGTCCTCCAACTCGTGGACGATAGCCAGGGTTTAGTGGAATCATGGGAGTGGGAGGTCATCGGTGAAGCCACCAACCACCAGCACAGCCCGGCCATTCGGGTCACAAGTCCCGGAGCCAAAACAATCCGGCTGAAAGTCAGCGGACCGGGGGGAACGTCAAGCGTGACCAACACCATCGTCTTGAATCCACGCTACGCCGCCGTAAAGACCAAAGCGACAGCGTCACCCCAATCAGGCGAAGCCCCATTGAAGGTCCAGATGACGAGTGAGATTACGGGCGACTTCAGGTCCGTACGTTGGGCCTTTGGCGATGGGCAATTTTCCACGAACGTTTCTCCGAGCCACACGTTCATCCAGGCGTCGAACTACACGGTCGCGGTAGTCGTCTACCCCAGCGATCCTGCACAGACTCCGGTGGAGAGCCGGTTTGTTGTGAATGTCCGGAAGCCGGTGCCGGCTTGGGCCAAAGCACTGCCCTTTGTGGGTTGCTCTGCTCTTTTGGCGGGTGCCGCACTCCTGCTAGCCAGCCATCGGCGGAAAACGGCACTTCGACTCCCGGTCTATTTCTGGCCAGAAGATTTCTCGGTATGCCGCAGCGTGGCGCTGACCCGTGCGGACGAGGTCCGCGAACTCACCTCCGAAGCGCCGATCCGAATCAAACGCGCCGGCAAGTCCAGCAACCTCGTTGTTGAACCCGTCAATGGGGCTGTCCTCCTCTCTTCCAGCGGGCAGGAATTGACCAGTCAGAATATCGGCCGAGGCGCGCGCATTCTGGTCCGCGGCAAATCCGCATCAGTCCGCGCAATTGCCGTCTCGACACTTCAGCAACCAAAGAAGCCATCCCCCGCATCGCTTGGCGGTGAACCGTTTTCTGAAACACCCAACGCAACTCCACCGCCTCACGAAGACTTTGAATGGGGATGGGAAGCAACGGAACCAACAAAAACCAACTGACTCGCCACTGGCGAGTGACGGGTTCTCAGCGGGGCTGAGCGCCCGGCGGGGCTACGAACGGCGCGCGGCGAGCCGGCCGAATCTTGGTAGGTTGGACGGTGTTTGTCCCACCGGGGGTGCTACACCGGTGGG
>CAINDV010000823.1 GCA_903847485.1 uncultured Verrucomicrobiota bacterium | reverse complement strand
GGCAAGCATAAGCCATTGGTGGACGCCGCCTTGGACTGGCTGAAATACCCTTCGCCGAAGTTGGTGCCACCCGAGGAGCAGCTGGTCCTGGGGGGCGGTCACATCTGAAACCTGGGGCTGCCGGCACCCCAAAAACGCCGGGCTACTTCGGAATTCGGGGTTAAAGCTCTGGCTGAGGTCTTGGGTTGGGATCAAGGAACCGCCGAGAAATGCCTGGTTGCCCTCATGGTCGTAGCGCAGCCCGGCGGCGAAATCCCACTTTTCCCAAACCGTCAGCTTCGCCAGGCCGTAAACGCTGCCGCCAGGTTTTAGAAATCGGCAGAGGATTGTTCGAGGAAGGTGAACGGCGACGGGTTTATGAAAGTCGATGGCGCGTAGGCGTTAACCGCATCCTGCTGGTAGTTTTGGTCAAAGATGAAAACTCCAGACGGCCAGCCGGTTTTGAAGTTCTCGGCGAGCGCAATCGGCTTCTCCGGCGCGGAGGCGACACGGAACTCCTGGGTGAACTGGTATTGCCGCTCGTAGTTTTGCCGGGTCGCCAGCGGATAAGGTGTATAGCCCAGGTCCGTCGAATCGAGCGTCTTCCACCAGACGCCGCCGGAGATGGAGGAGATTTCGACGGCTTCGCTGTGGTAGTTCAAGAGCAGCGTCGGCGCGAGGATGTCCCGCTCGGCGAAGCCTTCGTAGTCGTGCGAGGTGACGTAGGGGCGCTGCCACAGGCCGCCGAGGTCGCTCAGGGCGTAGTCACCGTCGCGGTCGTTTTCGGCGAAGAAAACCAGGCGGGCGTCGAATTTTTCGCTGGCTTGCAACACCAATTGCCCCTTGCCGAAGCAGGCCGGCCGGCTGCCGAGATCGTTGCCGGTGTACTGGTTCAGCGTGTAGCCGTCGGCGGTCTGGTAGCCGCCGGCGAGGCACAGGCCAGTTCGTTCTTCTTGATCGGCCCGGCGACGCGGGCGCTGGCGTAGCCGGAATTGTAGTTGCCGTAGCTGCCCTGGGCTTCGCTGCGCCACAACTCGCTGGGCCGTCGCGAGGTGATGTTAATGACGCCGCCGATGGTGCTGCGGCCAAACAATGCTCCTTGCGGCCCGCGGATGAATTCCACCTGGTCCACATCAATCATCTCAATGCTCGACGAGTTCGCATTGAACTGCGGCACGCCATCAATGAAGGTTGTGACGGCGGGATTATTGGACCGGCCTCGACGCCGCGAGCGTAGGGATCGCTCAGCTTGCGGGCGCCAAACTCATTCATGAAGACGTGCGGCGCGTAGATCGCCGCCTGCTTGACGGCCTGGATGTCCGCTTCCTGCAAGGTGCTCAGCGTGACGGCGGGGACGCTGACGGGCACGGTTTCCAGATTCTCCGGCAGCTTCTGCGCGGTGACGATGACGGGGGGAGTTTGCGCCGATGCGGAAGCGGCCGTGAGGGCCAGGCACGCGGTGGCGGTTGCCCGCAGAGCCGGACGATGCTTGAATTCGAAGGTTCTGGTCATGTGATAAATGGTCTTGAACAAATCGGTGGTGTTTCGCCGCCCGGTCGTAAGATAGGCGACGCGCCTGTCTCTGACTTTGGAAGCGCAAGCTCTGGTCTGGCGTTTCCACAACTCAGCGGGCGGTGAACAAGGCTTTGAAGTTTGAGACAGGCGCGGCACCTGTCCTACGTTCAGGTGCCCAACTGGAGGCGCGGGTCTTTATCCAGCAACACGGCCAGGTTTTTCCAGTTGGCCTGGTTGAGGTCGTTGAAGGCCCGCAGATAGACGGCCACCGTCTCGCGCGGATACTTTGCGAACAGCGCTTCAACGGCGGCGTTGAGTTTCGCGTCGTCCACGCCTGCGGGCAGGCTGTCCACCGCGCCGTTCTCGTGCTTGATTTCCAGCGCGTCCAGGTAATCCGCGAGCATGGCCTGCTGGGTTTTGAGTAGCCAGGATTGCAGCAGCGCGACGGCTTGCAGCTCGAGCTTCGTACGGGTGAGGGACTCCGCGATGGTCTGGTGGCGCTCGACGCGGGGTTTGCGCTCCAGGAAGAGCGGGCGGACGTGGCGAAACCCCGCCACGGCGTTCACCAATTTGTGGTAAATGTCCCGATCATGGTCGTGGGTCTGCTCAATTATCTGGAGCGCCAGCGACGGGGACATGAAGGCGAAAATCTCGTGGGCGGCAAGCATGGTTCGTAGTTTGTAAACCGGCCTAGCCGATCGCTGTCACCGTGAGGCGATGACGGGCGGCCAATTGCCGGCAGATGTCTTGTTCTAGTAAAATGGTTTTCCCAGCCTCAATCGCCAGAACGGCGACGCAGTGGGCAGCGCAGGTTTCCAAGGTCTGCGGCCCGAGGCAAGGAATATCAAAGCGGAGATCGTGTTGTTCTTTCGCCACTTTGACCGCCACCGCCCCGCCGTCCTTGCCCGCCAACTCGCCGCCGCGGGCCAGGCAGCGGTCCGTGCCTTCGAAACCTTCCACCGCGAGGACCGCGCCGTTTTTCACCACGACAGTCTGGCCGATTTCCAGGCGGGAAACTTCCTTGGCGATGCGGTGGCCAAACGCCACATCGGACTGCTGAGCGGCGGTCAGTTTCGGCCCCAGGCCGAAACCCGCCTCCGGCATGAGCGCCTGCAGCCAAGGTGTAGCCGGGATCAGTTCCACGCCGTCCTTGCACAACTCATCGGCGATGGCACCGAAGAGCGTGTGTGCGTTTTTCTCCTTGAGGCGCAGCAGCAAACCCATCGCCCGCAGATCAGGGCGAAGGTCGAACAAATTCTTCGGCGCGATCTGCCCCGCCATGACGCATTGCTTGACGCCCCGGTCGGTGAACGCGGCGATGGGCTTGGAAAGCTGGCCCACTTTGACCCAGACGATCTCGTCGGCGATCTGAGCCAGCGCGGGATCCGTCTCACCTTCAAACGCCACGGCCACCAGACGCCGGACGCCGGCGCGCTTGATCTCCCGCGCCAATTCGAGCGGGAGGGCGCGGTTGCCGGCGATCAGGCCGAGCGTGTCGGGTGTGGAGATCACGGCGGCACGTTACCGGAATCGTTGTTGTCAGCAAATCACAAAGCAGCAGTTCTGCCCATGAACCTGCCAGGGCTGATCTCGGTTCCAGCGCTCGGGGCAGCTCTTGCGTCGGGCAATTTTTCAGGTTGGCGGGACATGCGTTGGGGCGACTAGACCGATGGCTGCATCGCCAGCGAGGGTTCG
>CAINDV010000822.1 GCA_903847485.1 uncultured Verrucomicrobiota bacterium | reverse complement strand
TGACCCGGCCAGCGAGCGGGACTTTGACCGGGACGCCACCGGACCTGACTTACCTGCCGGCGACTAACTTCACGGGCGAGGTGAGCTTCACCTTCTCCGTTGATGACAGTTTCTGCACCTCAGCGGTGGCGGGGGTGTCGATCACCATCACCAATGTGAACGACTGCCCGATAGCCTACGTGACGAGCTGGGTGCCTGGAACCTTGCGCAACGATTGGAGCGGGTGGTTGGGGATGCAGGTGGTGGTGGGGACCAATTCGGTGCGGGTGACCCAGTTGGGGCGGATGATGGCCCCCGGCAACAGCGGCACGCATACGGTGAAGCTGATGCAAGCCAGCGACGAAACGGATGTTGCCGGCGGCTCGGTGGCCGTGGCCATGAGCGGTGGGACGGCGGGCCAGTTCCAGTACGGGAGCTTGAGCAGTCCGGTGACGCTGGCGGCGGGCACAACGTATTGGGTGCTAAGCGAGGAGCTACGCAGCGAGGACAGTTGGTATGATTACATCGGCACGGTGGTGACGACGACCGGGGTGGCGGCGGACACCGCGTCGGTGTGGGGCACGGGACCGGGCGATTGGCACACCTACCCGGTGACGAATCAGGCCTTTGGGCCGGTGGATTTCAAATATATCAGTGACACTCCGCCGGCGGTGGTGACGGTGGCGGCGAGTGACGCGGCGGCTGGGGAGCCGGGCACCAACGGGATGTTCACCTTCACCCGCACCGGTGCGAGCGCGGCTGATCTGACCGTGAACTTTACGGTGAGCGGCACGGCGACCAGCGGGAAGGACTACCTGGCCCTCGGGACGAGCTTCGTGATTCCGGCTGGGTCAGCGACCGCGACGGTCCCGGTGAGCGTCATAGATGACCCAGAGCCGGAATGTGACGAAACTGTGGTGCTCACCTTGGGGGCGGGCAGTGGTTACTGCATCGGCAGCCCGGCCGTGGCGACGGTGACGATCAGCGATGATGATCTGCCCGTAGTCTCAGCACCGATGATAGTTTCCATTACCATTACGGCCAGCGGTGTCGAGTTGGGCTTCACTGGGGCTACCAACCTTAACTACGTCATTGTGGCCAGTTCCGACCTACAGGCATGGGAATCTCTGGGTAGCCCGGAGCAGATTTGTCCGGGTATTTATCGGTTCACCGACCACTCGATGACGAACTATCCCACACGCTTCTATCGGGTCAGAAGTTACTGACAGCCAACTTTCTCGTTAGGCATTCAAGCGGGCATCCGTTTCTGGACGGATGCCCGTTTTGGCTGCGGGGCCGTTCAACTTGAGAGGTTCTTTCAAAACCCCATCGGCGTAGCGGCGAACTGGTGTTCGCAGCCACGAGGTTTTGAAAGCGCGGCTTGGTTTTCTCGCAGCCCCAATCTGTGTGTCATCTCCAGCGACCTCAATTCCGACGCAGGAAATCATGGTGGTCAGGTTCCTTGCCATCATACCAGACATGGAGATCGTATGCGGGAGGCCGCTGCGTTCGAGTGTGGCTCTGCGGTTTGTGCGTGAACGGCGATGCCAGTCGGCCTAAGGTTGGCTCTGCCGATGCAAGTACTCGTCGAAGATTTTTTGCAATCTGTCCGCCATGAACGCGGACAGGCCGAGCATACTCAGCGCACTTACTCAGCGCTGCTGGGGAAGTTCGTGGCTTGGGCGGGCACCCAAGGAGTGACCGCTTGGACGCAGGTTACTTTGAAGCACCTCACCAGCTTTCTCCAGCACGAGCGCACCCGGCGGCTGGCCGGTGAACCGGAGGCCTCCCCGCGCCGGCTCAGCAGCGAAAGTCTCTATCTGGAAATCGCCGCGCTGCGGGCATTTTATCGCTTCGCGGAGACTGAGAAACTGCTGCCCGTCAATCTCGCCGAGCATCTTTCGTTGCCGCGGCGCTGGCAGCGGCTGCCCCACGCGCTGAGCGGTGAAGAGATCGAACATTTCCTAACCCCGGAGTTGCCGGAGACGCCGGCCAGGCTGTGTGTGCAGGCCGTCTTGGAACTGGCTTATGCCTCCGGGTTGCGCCTGGCGGAGTTGCGCGGGCTGCGGTTGGAGCAGCTTCACCTCGCGGCCGGATTTGTCACCGTCGTGGGCAAGGGTAACAAGGAACGCGTCGTGCCCGTCGGCCGTCAGGCCGTGCAGGCGATCACCCGTTATCTGGAGATCGGACGTCCGAAGCTCGTGACGCCTCGCACTCCGGCCCAGGTGTTCCTGACGCAGCGCGGAACGTCCTTCGGAAACACCACCCTGTGGAAGCGCATCAAGGATCGCGCCCAGCGTTCGGGCCTTGGGCGCAACCTCACGCCACACATGCTGCGGCATAGTTTTGCCACGCACCTGCTGGAGCATGGGGCGGATTTGCGCGTCATTCAGGAGTTGCTCGGCCACGTCAGCATCAGCACGACCGAGGTTTACACCCACGTCACCGGCAGCCGGTTGCGCGACATCCACCGCCGCTTCCATCCGCGCTCGTGAGGCAGAACGCCTACGCGAAGTCGTAAACCGCCACCTTCTGGCAGACCCGCTTGAACACCTTCTCCACAAACTCCAGATGCTGCGGATGCACTTGGTAGGCGTCTTGCGACAACTTATCCGCAAACCCCACGTTGAGTGCGACTTGGTAGCTCTGGTCCACCACCGGTCGGTGGCTGGGGACCATTTTGCCCACATGAAACTGCCGCACTCCGGGGATGTCCCGCAGATAAGTCTCTGCCCCGGCGATAAGTTCATCCGCCGCGCCTGGTTGGGCGGGGTCGGTCCAGAAAATGACGACGTGTGAAAACATAAGTTGTGGCCGCACAGACTGCCGACGTGCTGTAGCTTGGCAAGCGAGAAGGTGAACGCGAAGATAAGCCCAGCGACCCACGTGGCCCACTATCGGCACTTGCAGGCGTTGTATTACGAACGTCATTAACCGGTTGGTTAAACCAGGAGGGGCGGGGGCCAAACCGGGCGGCGGAGCCGGCGGCGGAGTCCGGGGTTGGGGGCGTTACGCCGGCCGGCCTCACGGTCTCGATTGACGAAAAACCCGGCGTGCAGGCCCTTGCCAACACCGCGCCGGACTGGCCGCCGGGGGCCGGGAAACATTCGTCGGGGGCGCGG
>CAINDV010000821.1 GCA_903847485.1 uncultured Verrucomicrobiota bacterium | reverse complement strand
CGGGATCCTCCTGAGCATCGGGGCCGCTTACGCCGCGACGAAGTTCAACAACATCATGGACATGCTCCAGCTCGTCTTTGCCTTCGTCAACGCGCCGCTGTTCGCGACCTTCCTGCTGGGGATGTTCTGGCGGCGCACAACCGGCCACGGCGCGTTCTTCGGGCTGCTCTTGGGGACCGTTGCCGCAGCTACACATCATGGCCTGACGATACCGCAAGGCGCGGTGACTTGGCTGAAAGGCGGCTGGCTGGGCACGGTGCTCCACACCTACCACAGCGAGATGGCGCAGAACTTCTGGACGGCCGTCTGGGCCTGGTCGGTCTGCTTTGTTGCTACCATTGTCATTTCCCTGCTGACGCCCCAGCGCAAGAGCGTGGAGGAGTTGCGCGGTCTCGTCTATTCGCTGACGGCTCGGGAGAAGCACCCGGAGCTGTCGTGGTATCAGCAGCCGTTGACGCTTGGGGTAATCGTGCTGGCGGCTTGTGTGCTGCTGAACATTCTTTTCTGGTGAACCTCGATGCTCTGTTGCGCTGACCAGTGACTTGTGAACTCGACAATGAAACCAAGAGATCGTGTTTTGACGGCCCTGAGCCGCGAGCAGCCAGACCGCTGCCCGATGCAGATCAGCTTCACCCCCGAGTTCGCCGCCCGGTTGCGAGCGGACATGGGGCTGACCGGCCGCGTCGGTCACAACCCACACGGGGGCGGCAACACTTACGAACTGGAGCGCGCGCTGGGCGAGGATCTATTGCTGACGAGCGTCGGCTGGGCCAATTGCTATTACCAATCGAAAGAACCTTACACGGACGAATGGGGCATCGGCTGGAAGTCGTGCGAATACACCACGCCCTTCGGCAGAGGTTTTTATACCGAGATCGCCGGCCACCCGCTCGCGGATGACAACGCCATCGCCGCCTACCGGCCTCCCGACCCGAACCGGCCTGAGTTGTATGCGGATGCCGCTCACCTGATCCAGAATTACAAACAGGACTACTTTATCGTCGGCGTGACGGTGACGACGATCTTCGAGACGGCTTGGGCGTTGCGGGGGCTGGAAACGATGCTGATGGATCTGGTGGTCAACCCCGATCTGGCCAAAGCCATCTTCGACATTCCCTACCGGTATCATCTGACGGCGGCGAAGAAGTTGGTCGAGATGGGCGTGGACGCGATCTGGGTTGGCGACGACATCGGCGCGCAGCACGCGATGGCCATCTCGCCGGAACTATGGCGTAGGATTTTCAAACCGATGTGGGCCGAATTCTTCAGCGAGTTGAGGCGTCTGAACCCGCGCCTGAAGATCATCTACCACTCCGACGGCGTCATTGACCCGATCATTCCTGACATGATTGAAATCGGCCTTGATGTCCTCAACCCCATCCAACCGGCGTGCATGGACCCGGCGGCGTTGAAGAAGCAGTTCGGCGACAAGCTGTGTTTCTGGGGGTCGATTGACCAGCAGCACACCCTGCCGTTCGGCCAGCCCGACGACGTGCGCCGGGAGGTGCGCACGCGCCTCGGCACCATCGGCCAAGGCGGCGGCCTGATCATTGGCCCCACCCACCATGTCCAACTCGATACCCCGATGGAAAACTTCTGGGCGATGGTGGACACCATCAAAGCTTAGCATGGCACGCCCCGAGGAACTCGCCACCGCCCCTGGATGGGTAGCCTGCCGCGCATCTAAGT
>CAINDV010000820.1 GCA_903847485.1 uncultured Verrucomicrobiota bacterium | reverse complement strand
TGCCAGGGGCGGGGATTGACACCTCCGCTATGCTCTAGCGCGAATACTGAAACCCGAGTCAACCATGCCTGCCTGCTCAGACTCCTTCGGTGTCATTTATCCATGAGGCAACGGGCGCTTGCCCTGGCAGACGTGGATGCCCTCCTTCTCGGCGAGGTAGCGGAGGTTTTCGGCGGCGCAAGTTTCATGGTCTTCAATATGTTACTTTGCATATACTCTTAGAGTAGCGGGATGTCGCACCCCTCACCGCCGGAAATCCCACACTCCTTTAAAAGACTGTCCATCGATGCGTCGCTTGTCCACTATGCGCCCCTCCCAGCGGGAGGACTGTTTGGGTGATCCGAGACTGACCCAGCGACCGCTTAAGCGGGTCGGATCCGCCGGGTCGCGTGCCGCCTCGATCAGATAGCTTCCGCTCTTGTCCAGCACTGCGGCAAAAAAACCGTGCTTCGTCTCCGCGATTTCGGCCCGGCCCTGGTTTTTCAACTGCTTTGCCTCGTCTTCACCCCAACGGCTGGCCCAGGTTCCGTCAAGACTATCCCCCTGGCCAGGCTCAGGGGGCTTGGCCATGCCTTCGCATCCGTTCCTGGCCTTTGCGGCGGTGGGGCGATCCTTCAACGCGACAACGAGTTCGGCGGCAGGTTGGGCGTTCTGAGGCAGAGCCGGCGGATCGGGCAGACCCCACGGGTTGCGCGATTCCACCCGCGCCATCGTCCACAACGGCTTGTGTTTGCCGGGAACCGCGCGCGTCAGAGGCAGCGTGGCCAGATCGGCTGGCAGCACCACCTCGGCGTCCTGAAGACATGAGAATCGCGCCAAGTACGTCGCCCGCTTTGGAACCCACGCGCATAATTCGCCAACGGTGACCACGCCATCGCGGTCGGCATCCGCGTCGCCGCGCAAGGCTTCGCACAGGGCGAGAACAAGGAACCCATGCGGAACCTTCCGATCGTCATACTGGCCGCTGGTCGATTGCGTCTCGGAGCAGCCCAGCAACCAGGCGCTCCGTGGCGGCAGACGACTCCGCACTGCACCACCCGCCATACAAGCGTCGATCGTCACCAGCGAAGGGCATGGCAATCCGGCTAGACTGGCGGCCAGAATGTTGGCATTGAGGACGGGCGGTCCTTTCGCGCCGTCCAGCCGCAAAAAACCATCCTCTGTTGTTCCATGCGTGCTGGCATGGATGAGAACAAGATCGCTGGCGCTGGCGGCCTTCGCCAGCCGTTCCAGTTCAGTGCGCAATCGTTCGGGAGTGCAAGCCAGTCCGGAAACAAACGTCGTCTCAACCCGCGTCCAAGCGGCAGGTGACCGCTTCAAAGCCTCCGCGACAAATCCGGCATCGCGCCCATAGAGGTCGTCCACCGGCGGGCCATCCATCGGCGCCCCCACCCCAAAAGACAACACATGGAGGGTCCCTTCGCGGGCAGGAATCACCCCCTCCTCAGCCCCGGCCGGAAGCGAAAGAAGCAACAAAGCAAGCACATGTGCGGGATTCGTCACGGCAAGGGCTGCGGTGACCGGGATGAGAAGCAAGGATTTGAGACGGTATGCGTTCATTCTGTTGGTACGGTTCCCCGATTACGGTTCCGTGGTCTTGGCAGCAACGAGGCGGAAGACGGCACAACCGCGGGAGCCGACGCGGACGGTGAGCTTGTCGGCGACGGTGCCGGCGTCCTTCCGGCGCCAGAGGTCGCACATGCGGCAAGGTTGATCGATGCCGAGTTCACGGAGAGTGACGCTGATTTCCCGATCGCCTTGGTTGACGATGTCGAGCAACCCGATGGCGATGCTGCCGTCGGCCAGGTAGCAGGGTTCGATGTCGTCCCAATCGCCGGAGGTCAGTTGCTTCAGGCCGGAGCCGTCGAGGCTGATCTCGTAAAGGTTGTAGTGGTGCGAGCCGCCTTTGCGATAGGAGAAGAGCACTTTGGTGGCGTCGTAGCTCACGCACGGATCGCGGAAGGCGCCTTTGGCATCCTCGATGAGCGTGCGGACCTGGCCGGTCTTGGGATTGAGGATGGCGAGGCGTCCGCCATCAGCACCGTGGAGCCAGTAGTTCTCGTCGCCGCAGTCGTAGCCGAAGTTGGCGTAGTAATGGGAGGCATAGTCACGACCCGGATGGCGTTCGGCAAAGAGGATTTCGCCGGGCACACCGGCGGCGAGGGCACCATGCAGGACGGACAGGGCGAGGATGGCGGCAATGGGTCTCATGGCGATTGCCTCAGCGTGGTCACGGCAGCCGGGCCGCCGTCCGGCGACAGATTGCCCGCGATGTCGCGGGCCTTGACGGTGTAGCGGTAGGTGGTGCCGGGTTTGACGACATCGTCCATCCAACTGTTGAAGATGGCCGACAGGTCCGCGATCCGCGCGCCATCCCGGAAGACCTGATAGCCGGCGACGGCGTGGTTGTCGGTGGACGGTTCCCAGGACAACGTGACTTTGGTGGCATGCAATGCTTCGCCGGTCAACACCGGCGCGGAGGGCGCGGTGGTATCGGCCGCCAATCCGGGACCGGCTTGCGCGGGTGGCGAGAAGGCGCCCTTCCTTCCGGCGCCCGCCGCACGCACGGCATAGTAATAGGTCCGGGTGAGTCCGTTCTTCACGGTGGGATCGTAATAATGGCTGGCGCTCACGGTGGAAAGATAGGTGCCGGTCCCGGGTTTGAAGTCGGCGCGGGTGCCGCGGAACACTTCAAAGAAGACGGCATCCGCTTGGTCCTTCCATGAGACGAGACATCCCTTGGCATCGAATGCCGCCGTCACGCCGGCCACCGC
>CAINDV010000819.1 GCA_903847485.1 uncultured Verrucomicrobiota bacterium | reverse complement strand
TTCCAGCACCATGCGGAAGGAACCGGCTGCCGCCGGGATTACCACATCCAGCAAGTGAGCGTCGGATCGGTCAATTGCGCGACGCGTAGCGAGCGACAAATCGCGCAAGGCCGCCCCATAAGCATGTTTCACCATGGTTTGAACGCGGCCGAGCAGCCCAACCAGCGTCCCAACCCTGATGCGGTGCTCCTCGGCTGCCTCGGGCGGATCCACCGCAATTTCCAACACCAGGTTATTGCGCTCCCGCGCTTCCTTGAGCGCGAGTTCCTCGGCTGGCCGGTCATGCAAAACGAAACCCGCATCCGGCAGCAGGCCACTTTCCACCAGCGGCGCACGCTGCGGCACAAGCGCCAAAGGTCGATCCAGACCAGCGGTCGTCGTCGCGAGATACCATTCCTCTTCCCCGGACTCGGCCAGCAAGGCCCTGAGATCCAGTGTGCCGGAGCGAAACTGCCGCAACCGCTCCGGGGCAACGCCCGCCACGAGATAGCGATACTGCCCGTCCTGCGGCTCGACCATCACGGCCACGTAATGACCGCCGATGGCGTCGCGGGCCTCGAAGACCTGTGGGCCATCGTAGTAGAACAGCGTGGTCGTGTGCCGGATCGTTTTCATGCGGTTTCCACTCCACTATGTGACAAAATGTCGAACGTCGCCAGCGGCCACCAAGTGTGGTGCGAGGGTCGGCCCGTCTGCTGAATGGGCCCCGCGCCCGCTTCCAGCCGCAGCCGGCAAATCAACCGCCCGCGCAACGTCGGCAATTTCAGTGCCCGTTCGGAATCCTGCCGCTCGGCAAATACCGACAAGCCGCGAGACTGACATTCGGTCACCTGGAAGGTCGCATTCGGTTTCTCCGCGCGCTGCGACCGGAAGTCCTCCAACTTCGGCGGGCTGTTTCGCACGAGGCGAAAAACCTCCCGCGGAGCGGCGATTTCCTCCGCAGCGGCGGGCGGGCATCCTTCAGGCAATGGCTCTCGGTAGCTCATGGGCTGGCAGAGGTTACTTGTTTGCCGGGGCGCGTGGCAACACTGCTGCGTACGCCAATCTTGCCGGTGACGGCGGCGGTGATGAGGGCGGTGCGGTATTCCTGCAACCGCTCCGCCGCCGCATGGCCGTCCGACTTCCAAATGCCGCGCGCGAGCAAGATTTCCTTAGCGTAGGCGTTGAAGGCGCGCTCTGTGGTGTGTTCGGGCATTGAGGTGGGCCTTTCTAGCATTTCCCGTCGATCTCAAACACCCGGTATTTGAGCCATTTGGCGATTCCGTCGAGGTCCGGGAAGAGTTGTTTGTCGAAGACGCCGTATTGGTCGAGCCGGCGGCGGATGTCGTCATGGGCTTCGTGCTTGATGACGATTTCCAGATAATCGGCCTCTTCCAAGGGCTGCATGGGCTGATGGCAGGCCAGCAGCACGCCGTCTTGCGCGCGGATGCGCGGCGAGACGTGCGGCGGGTCGTAGATGACGTTCTCGCTGATTGCGAAAGGCGAAACCACGGGAGCCTCGGCGGCTGGCTGCTTCGCCATTTCGGTTGGTGGCCCGGCAAGCACGGCCTTGCTTGGCTCAAGCGAGCCAGTCACCGGCCTGCCTGCGGCCTCGTCCTCGACGCCGAAGTCTTCATAGCCGGAGGGAGCCGTTGCCGGAGTCGTTGCGGAATCGCCCACGGGCTTGATGGCATCCTCGGCCGGGCGTCCGAGTTCGCTGAAGCGCACGGGTTCGCTGGTCAGCACATAGACGGCGCTGTTCATGGGCTTGTCGTTGTCGTCGAGCTTCGTGTCGCGGGCGGCGAAATAGAGCGCGACCAGCGGGTTGGTGGTCCAGTCCATGAAGCGCGTGGGCAGGCCGTGATGCTGGGCGATGGCCAACGCCTCCCAGTCATTTCGCGGCAGGTGGTGGACGTAGGTCAGCAGGTGGTTGGTGAAGACGCCGAGCACTTCGCGCTCCGTTTCGTCGCGCTGGAAAAGTGTGAGCGATTCGAGCTTCTTGTAGCGCCCGATGGACGGCTTCAACTCGTAGCCCGCGCCAACCAGCTTGCTCTGCCCGCGGAAATAGATGCGGCCTTTTGGCAATTCGGTCCGCACCGTGTTCAGATACTCCTGACAGTCGTCAATCTCGAAGGGCGTGCTCATTGTGCTTCCATCACTGCGCGGCGGCGGCAATCTGGTTGGGTTCAAGGTCGAAGCCTGCTTCCTTCAGCCGCTGGCAGAGCTTCGGGACGATTTCCTTCACATGGTCGTTGTAGGCGAGGTGGATGATTCCCTGGAGGTCGGACGGCATCTCCAGATGACCTTTGACGATGATGGCCATCCGCGCCCGTTTCAGCGATGCGAGCAGCATCCCGGCTTCAAGGATGACGTTCTGCCTGGCGCGCGGCTCGACTTTCTTGTCGCCGTCTTTCTTGGCGTAACCGAAATCGTCCGGCGTCATCAGCACGATGCCGAAGTCGGACGTGTAATCACGGCCTATCTGGCCTTCCAACGCTTCGATGATGGTCTTTCCGCCACCGCTGCTGTTCATCAAGACGAATGGCTGGAGGCCCAGTCGGTGCAAGGCGAGTTCAAGTTCATCCCGCGCAATGGAATCGTGCCCGTGGACGATGAAAATGTGCTTTAGCTTCTGGACGTTTGCTGCCCCAGGCTGCACCGCCGCTCCGGCTGTTTCCGCGGTTCCTCCGCCAATTGCCTTCTCCAACTTCAGCTTCGCCTTTTCTTGGCCTTGCAACTGGACTGTTCCTTTTGACGGCCACCAGTTCAGCACACCGCCGTCACCACCGCGGAAGGTGTGCTTGCCCTGGCCGTCGTCCTCCCATTTGCCTTTGAGGCCGGCGGTTTTCACTAACGCCTGCAACTCTTCGATTTTTCCTTCAAACGTGTTAGCCATGTGATTCCTTTCTCACGTCAATCTTGCCGGTGACGGCGGCGGTGATGAGGGCGGTGCGGTATTCCTGCAGCCGCTCCACCGCCTCCTCCACCTTCCCCACCAGCGCGTCCAGCTTCACCGTCTCCAAGTCCAGATACGCGGCGATGGCGGCTTGTTCGGGGAGGGGGGGAGCGCCGAACGGCATCCGAGCCAGTCTCGTGATGTAGATGTGCTTGATGGTCGTTCCGCCCGCCTCAAACACCATGCGGTCGAAATACGGCGGAGACTGAAGGGCTTGGGCGATGAACCGCTCATTCGCGAGGGGCTTCGGCCTAAGGAGCGCTACGGATTGGTTGATACAAAATGGTTCGTCGGATTCTACGACGCCTACTCGCCCCAAAGTTCCATCCTTTGTAACAAGAATGTCCCGACGTCGCGGCTTGCTCTTGCGCGTCAGCTTCGTGAAATCCACTTCCTCCGTGCAACGTGCGCTTTCGAGAAGCACTCGACCATTGTTGACGTCGTTAGCGGTGACCATACGCGGCCCTTCGTTGGTCGTAGGCATTGGATTTGTGAAACCGTAGGAGATGAACTGAAACTCATCGCCGACGCGTTTGAGCGTCCAATGTTTGGGAACCTCACCGATCCACTCTATCCCGGAGGGTTTGAGGGGCGGGTTGGCGGGGAGGCCGGCGGCGCGGGCGGCGGCGGGCGGCAGGCCGCGGGTGACGGTGCGGGAGATGAGCGCGGTGCGCTTCTCCTTCAGCCGCTCGATCAACTCCCGCTTCTTCGCCACCAACCGGTCCACCCGCC
>CAINDV010000818.1 GCA_903847485.1 uncultured Verrucomicrobiota bacterium | reverse complement strand
GGGAATGCCTGGTTGGAGCCTAGCGGCAAGGGCACCAATGGCTGGGAGGAAGTCCCCTACTGGCTCAAGGGCTTTCAGAATTGTGCGTTCCTGCTGGACGACAAGAAGCAGCTTGCCGAAGCGCGCGAGTGGATTGAAGGCATCCTCAGGAGTCAGCAGCCCGACGGCTGGCTCGGGCCGGGCGACGGTCGCACTGGCATCTGCACGGACCTCAAGGGCCGCGACGATCTCTGGCCCAACATGGTCGCGTTGTTTTGTCTCCAGTCGTTCTTCGAGCAAACTGGCGATGCCCGAGTGGTGCCGGCGATAACCCGCTATTTCAAGTATCTTCAAGGTGTGCCCGAGGACAAGTTCCTCACCGGCTACTGGCCCTCCATGCGCGGCGGTGATCTGCTCTACAGCGTCTATTGGCTCTACAATCGCACTGGCGAACCCTGGTTGCTGGAGCTGGCTCAGAAGGTACACCGCAAGACTGCGCGGTGGGACACCGGCGTGATCAATATGCACAACGTAAATGTCGCCCAGGCTTTCCGTGAGCCGACGGTGTATTGGATGCAGAGCGGCCGGCCCGAAAATCTTACCGGCGCGGAGCGCAACTGGCGGGAGATACGCAACCTCAGCGGCCAGGTGCCCGGCGGCATGTTCGGCGCGGATGAGAATGCGCGCCCCGGTTACGACGGTCCGCGCCAGGCCATCGAAACCTGCGGCATCGCCGAGGAAATGCTCTCGGATGAACTGCTCGTGGGTATCACCGGCAATCCCATCTGGGCGGATCGTTGTGAAACCGTCGCATTCAACACCTATCCAGCGGCGTTCACCGCCGACATGAAGGCGCTGCGTTATCTGACCGCGCCGAACCAACCGCAAAGCGACCAAGCCAGCAAAGCGCCGGGGGTTGAGAACGGCGGCAACATGTTTGAGATGAACCCGCACGATCACCGTTGCTGCCAGCACAACTGTGGCCACGGCTGGCCCTACTTCACCCAACATGCCTGGTTTGCTACACCGGGCAACGGGCTGGCCGCCGTGCTGTACGCGCCGTGTGTCGTGGCGGCGCGGGTGGGCGATGGCACGGAGGTCCGCATTGCGGAAGAGACTCGCTATCCTTTCGAGGACACGGTGGCCCTCAAACTGACGATGGCCAAGCCAGTCAAGTTCCCCCTTCTGCTCCGGGTTCCCGGTTGGTGCATGAAACCGGAGTTGACGCTCAATGGTCAGGTTCTTTCCGCCGCTACCCGGCCCGGCAGTTACGTCCGTATCGAGCGGGAGTGGGGCCCCGGCGACGTGGTGCAGATTCGCTTTCCCATGGAGGCACGCGTTCACACTTGGGAAAAGAACCGCGGCATTGCCGCCGTCGAGCGTGGTCCGCTGACCTATTCGCTCAAGATCAAGGAAGACTACCGCCGCAGTGGCGGCACCGACGCCTGGCCGGCGTTCGAGATTCTACCAGGTTCACCGTGGAACTACGCCTTGGTTATGCCGGCCAAGTTCGAGATAGTGCCGCGACCGTGGCCGGCGGATAACCAACCCTTCGCCGCCGAAGCTGCCCCCATCCAAATCAAGGTCAATGGCCAGCGCGTGCCGGGGTGGACACTCGATCAGAATGGCCTCGTCTGCGAGGGACAGCCCAACCCCGTCCTCACCCAGGAACCGGTGGAAACCATCACGCTTATCCCGATGGGCGCGGCACGCCTGCGCATCTCCGCGTTCCCGATTGCCGGCAGCGGGCCGGACGCCCGCGCCTGGAGTTCTCGTGGGGTGACGCGCCCATGACTGTTGCGCGCCAGGGCAGGTCGGCGAACATCTGCGCGGTGGGCAAACTCTCCCCCGATCATCCCATGGTGAAGCCTTACATACTAGTTCTCGGAAGTTCCAATACTGACATGGTCATCAAGCTTGATCGCCTCCCGCGGCCGGGCGAAACGGTGCTCGGCGGGGAATTTGTTACCGTGGCTGGGGGCAAAGGGGCCAATCAGGCTGTCGCCGCTGCTCGCGCGGGCGGTTTGGTCAAGTTGGTTGCTCGCGTTGGTCGGGACATGTTTGGGGAAGAATCCCTCGCTCGGTTTATGGAGGAAGGCATCCATGTGGAAAACGTGGTTCAGGACGAATCCTGCCCTTCGGGTGTGGCGATGATTTGCGTTGCGAAAGATGGCGAGAACAGCATCGCAGTGGCCGCTGGCGCCAACGGGCGCCTTTCCCCGGCCGACGTGAAGGAAGCAGGGCTGGCAATTGCTGGTGCAAGCATGGTGCTGCTGCAACTGGAAACGCCGCTGGCAACCGTCCAAGCCGCAGTTGAGGCTGCGACTGCGGCCGGTGTGCCCGTCCTGCTGAACCCGGCTCCCGCCTGTGCTCTGCCCGGCGAGCTGCTCCGGCGAGTTTCTATTCTGACTCCGAACGAGACCGAAACGGAGTTGCTTACCGGCATAGCAGTCACGGATGAGGAGTCGGCCGCGCGAGCGGCGGAGAAGCTTCGCGAAATGGGTCCGCAAACCGTCATCATTACGCTGGGGGATCGGGGCGCGTTTGTCGCCAGTGGTTCCAGCAGAAGGTTAGTTCCAGGATTCCAGGTAACTGCTGTGGATACGACCGGGGCTGGCGATATCTTCAATGGAGCCTTGGCGGTGGCACTCGGCGAAGGGCGGCCGCTTTTGGAGTCCGTGAGCTTTGCCAACGCGGCGGCGGCAATTTCCGTCACCCGGTTCGGAGCGCAGCCTTCTGCTCCGATGCGCAAGGAGATCGATCTGTTCCTGACCCAGGCCGAGTCAAACACCGTTCCGCCACTCGCTGCTACCGATGTCGAGTTGGTTCTGGAGCTTGGCGATGACCAGAAACCCACTTTAGCGGAACTCCATCGAGCAGTCGGAGTAATCACAAATCAACTAACCTAGCCGTCGTGTCTAGCGGAGAATTTACAAACCAAGAACTACTATGAAAGCAGCCCACCACCACAGTTGCGGAAATTGCCAGGCTGACATTACCCGTCGTTGCGGTTTCACCCTGATCGAACTTCTCGTTGTAATCGCCATCATCGCGATTCTAGCGGGCTTGTTACTACCGGCGCTGGGCCGGGCCAAGCAAAAAGCCCAAGGCATAGGCTGTATGAATAACCTTCGCCAGATGACGATAGGATGGCGTCTCTACGCGGATGACTACAATGATGGTCTGCTCGCCGCTGGACCAGGCGGTCCGAACAATCGGAAGATTTGGTGTGAGGGCAATTTCAATACAGGCTCCGCTGCGCAGGCGGACCAGACACCTATCGCCAATAGCCCACTGATGCAGTACATCGGCAACAACTTTACGCTCTGGAAGTGCCCCGCCGATCCATCCAAGGCTCTGGTGGCCAGCGGCCCAAACGCTGGACAACGGGTGGCCCGGGTGCGCAGCATATCGATGAGCCAGGTGTTTGACGAAGGTGTGTGGCTGCCGAATTCCATGTTTCAGGTGTATAGCAAGCTGGGAACCATAGTTACTCCGTCCAAGACTTGGGTGCTGGTGGACGAACATCCGGACACCATCAACGACGCTTCCTTCGCGGTTCAGATGGCATCGCCGAGCGTTCCCTCGACGATGGCAGACGTGCGGATTGTCGATTTTCCAGCAAGTTTCCACGGTAGCGCCTGCGGTTTCTCGTTCTCCGATGGGCATTCAGAAATCCATCGTTGGAAGGGGGGCGCAATTCAACCCAGATACACTGGTGTAAACGGCCAGGATCTCATTGACCGACCGGCTGGCGATTCCAAGAACGACGTTATCTGGATGTCCGATGTAACCACTGCGGCTAAGTAGAATCTTCTCAATCAGATGACCAAGCTTGTCCTTTTGGCGGTCGTAGTTGGGATGGGAGCGACAGCGGCGTCTGCCGTGATCCCAGGCGCGGCTTCGACGCCAGCCCGCCAGATCATCTCTCTCAACGGGGACTGGCTCTTCCAGCGCGATGGCGCCATAGCCGACGACTGGAAGACCGTGCCGGTGCCTTCCAGCTTTGAGCAGCACGAAGGCGTCACTTTCAATGGCGTGGGTTGGTATCGGAGGAGCGTTCCGGCGTTCAATCTTCCGGCCGGCAAGCGGGTGCTGGTGCATTTTTCAGCGGCAGCCACGGAGGCGGAGGTCTGGTGGAACGGCGAAAGGCTCGGGGCTCATCTCGGAGGCTGGACGCCGTTCCGCTTTGACATTACGGAACTCGTGCGCAAGTCGCCGGCAGACAAGCCCCACGAATTGCGTGTTCGCCTTGACGAAAAGGTGGGCCACAACTCGCAGGGCTTCCTCCCCATCATTGCGCCGCACTTCGGCGGTCTGTGGCAGGACGTGCAACTGCTCGTGGTTCCGGACACTTACTGCGACGACCTGCGCCTGCTGGCCGTGGGAGATTTGAAAGGCGCAGCCTTCCAGTTTGAGATTCCTCTGGCCGGGACGGTGCCAGTCGCCATACCGACGGTCAGCGTTCGTTGCCGACTCCGAGGCGAGAGCAACTGGAGCACTTTGGCTCTCAAGAGCACGTTGGTGGATGGTCGGATTCAGGCTTCGGCACCACTGCCCAACCCTCGCCCATGGTCGCCTTCCGAGCCGAATCTGTATGAGCTACAGATCGCTCTGGGAGGCGAGGACGGCGATCGCATTGATACCCGGACCGGCTTTCGCACGATTGAAGTCTTCGGCCAGGAATTGCGTTTGAACGGTAAGCCGCTTCAGGTGCGTGGCGTGCTCAATTGGGGCTATTCGCCGCCGCTCACGCAACCCAATCCTGGCGAGGCGGTCTGGCGAAAGGAGATTGAACTGGCCTGCGCCCAAGGCTTCAATCTTATGAAGTTCTGCCTGTGGATTCCGCCACAGCGCTACCACGAGCTGGCCGACGAGCTGGGTATGCTTACTTGGGCGGAGTGTCCGACCTGGCACCCCACCCTGACACAGAAGTATTTGGAACCTCTGCGTCGTGAGTTCAGCGAGTTCTTCTATTACGACCGCAACCACCCCTCGGTCGTCCTGCGTAGTCTTACCTGTGAAACCGGCCCCGGCGCTGAACTGGCGGTCATCCAGAACCTCTACGATTTGGCCAAAGCGATCGTGCCTGGCGCGGTGGTTGAAGATGATTCGAGCTGGATTGGCTGGAACCGTGTGCATGACTTCTATGACGATCACCCTTATGGCAACAACGACACCTGGGTAAAGACGCTGCAAGGTTTCAACGAGCATATTCTCGCGCACGGAACCAAACCGATCGTTTTGGGCGAGTCCATCGCGGCGGACACCTGGATAGACCGGGAGGCGATTGTGGCCAAGGTCGGCACCGAGCGTCCTTGGTGGGTGCCAGGGCCTATGGATGAAGTCCCGCGCTGGCTGGAGCGAATGCGCACGGTCGCCGGGCCGGGCGGTTTGGATAACCTGCGCGCCGACTCACTGCGTTATGGTTTGCTCATGCGCAAGTACCAAACCGAGGTCTTCCGCCGCGAGATTCCGGCCGGCGGTTACGTCATCAGCGTCATCCGCGACTTCCCTCTTTGCTCAATGGGCTTTATGGACTACCTCGGCCAGCCCAAGTGGCAGGCGGCGGATTGGGGTTGGCACCGCGATACCATCTGCTTGCTCAAGACTGAGTCGGATCGTCGGTCGTTTGCGGCTGGAGGAGAATTGCGTGGGGAAATCCTCCTAAGTCATTTCGGCCAACAAGCTATTACCAACGGGGAACTGGAAGTCACTCTCGAGTCCGCGTCGAATCGTGGGGAAGTCCTGCAACGCTGGTCGGAAAAGGATATTCACCAGAACCTGGGCACACTGGCCCGCCGTAAAGAACTGAACTGGTCCTTGCCGCAGGTGACGGTCCCTCAGCAGTTGGTCGTTCGGGCAACATTGCGCACCGCTCAGGGCGAGTTCCAAAACGAATGGCCGATCTGGGTTGTGCCAGCTACGCGCCCTGATGCGATGGCCAAGGTCCGGCTGCATTCGTCAGTTTCCGACGAAGTGGCTCGCGAACTGTTTCCGGGCGTCCCTCGCCTCGATGGAGCGGATCCGGATGCCGTGGTGGTCGCTGCGCGGTTTGACGATGAACTGGTTGGACGGCTTGAGCGTGGCGCGCGTGTGCTATTGCTTCCCGACGGTCAGAAGGGAAGTTTCCCGCTGCGATCACATTGGTTCCTGCGTGGCGCGCCATACATCCCGGACCACCCCTTGACGAAGCAAATCCCCCGTGACTTGCTGCTGGAGTTGCAGAACTTCGACCTCGCCAGCCAGGTTGTGCCCGAAGTCAATTACCTGGAGAGCATTGACCCGGTGTTGATGCTCTGGGACACGCATGACCTGAAAACGATCAAGACCCACGGTCTGATGTTCGAGATGCGCGCAGGGAAAGGTCGGCTGCTGGTTAGTGCCGTCAACCACTCTGGCCGGGACAATGCCGCTGGTCGCTGGCTAATCCAGGTGTTGCTGAACCACCTGAACTCGCCCGCCGTCCCCAGGAACGGTCTATCAGATGACGTGTGGACTTCCCTGAAACACCAACTACACGCCGAGCGCACCAACCTGACGGCTTGCACCTGGCGTTTGAAACCCGACCCGAGGAACGAGGGAGTAAAGGAAGGGTGGCAGCAAACTAATCTTGCCTCGGAAGAGGGCTGGAAAGACGTCCGCATTGGAACCGCTTGGGAATCGCAAGGCTACCCGAGTTTGGATGGCTGGGCTTGGTACCGCTTGTCCGTGGACATTCCGCCCCGCTGGAAAGACAGGGAAGTGTTTCTATCCTTTGAGGGCGTGGATGATTTCTGCGAGGTCTACGTCAACGGTGAACTGGCTGGCAAGAACGGCGATCTT
>CAINDV010000817.1 GCA_903847485.1 uncultured Verrucomicrobiota bacterium | reverse complement strand
CGCCCCGCCTCTACCCGTATGACTCCAACGGCAACATGACCAACATTGACGGCCTGGTCTGCACCTGGGACTTCAAAGACCGCCTCGTGGCCGTGGAAAACGCCGAAATGTGCGCCGCCTACACCTACGACTACACCGACCGCCGCATCCTCAAACAAGTCTGGCCAAAGGCCACAAACTCTCTTCCAGCTTCTAGCTCCCAGCTCCCAACTTCTACACTTTACATCAACAAATACTTCGAGGTCCGCGAACACGACGCGCCCACCAAATACGTCTGGAACGGCAACACCCGCGTCGCCCGCGTGACCGGCTCCCTGAACACCAACGTCCGCGTCCAGCGCCTCCGTGTCCATCCCGGCTGGAACCTCTGCTCCCTCGCCGTCACCGTGACCAACGGCTTTCAGCAACTTGCCGAAGGGGCGAGCGCCCCCGCAAGCCTACTCGTGGCCTATAGCTGGGACTCTTCAATTGGCGATTGGCAATCGGCAATCGGCAATTCCCCGCTGCCCGCCGGCACCGTCCTCTGGCTCCAAGCCACGACCAACGCCACCCTGACCATCACCGGCACCTACGCCGACCCGACGAACCGGACCGTGACCGCCAGCGGCGACTTCCTGCCCAGCGCCGGCCTCGAAGCCTGGAACATTCTCTCAACCATCAGCAATCAACCCTCAACCACCCTCTGGACCTACGACTCCCCGTTCACCCGCTGGCACTCCTGGCTGCCTCCACCGCTGGAACTGCAATCTGAACTGCCCGCATTCCTCGCGCCGGGCCAAGCCGTGTTCGCCCGCGCCGACACCCCCGCCCAACTCGAAGTGACCGACTCAGCCCTGCGCATCCGCTACTACCACCAGGACCATCTGGGGTCCTCAAGCTTGCTAAGTGACTCATTCGGCAATGCTATAGGTGAGTCTGCATTCTTTCCGTTTGGACAAACCCGCAACAAGTTCTCGCCGCGTGGTCTAGCCGACTGTTACGGTTTCGCTCAGAAGGAAAGCGACATCGAAACAGCCTTCTGCTACTTCGAAGCGCGCTACAACGCGGTTCGCTTCGGCCGGTTCGCTTCAGTCGACCCAGTAGCAGAGACTGTAAAGCCAGCACTGCTGCAAGTGCCCCAGCGGCTTCATCCTTATGCCTACGCAGATAACAGGCCACTGACACTCATCGATCCATCTGGCGAGACACCATTCGCCGTTGCGGCGGCAATCGCTACTGTCGAGGTTTGGGATAATATCGAACTCCTTTACAGTTTTGGCCAACTGCTGGACGCAAGTTCCAAGACCGTGACCCTGGCTCTGCAGGGTGACAAGGCAAGTTCACAGCGCGAACTTAAGCGCACTGTAGAGAACTTCATAGACTTCGGCATAAACGCGGTTCCGATGGTTCCTGGATCAGTTATCAAGCGACTACCAGGGGTCAAACAGTTAGAGCAGAGGGCCGTTCGGGCACTGTTCGAGAAAGGCGTGAAGGCTGCAGACAAGAACTTGGTTAAAGACCTTTCTAGTCTCATGACTAAGAAGTCCGGCGAGACGGTCCGAAGCGCCATGAACAACTTGGTGGACAAGTTTACACTTAAGGCTGGGGAGAAAGTGGCTGAAAAAGGAATTGTCGAGCCGTTTGTGAACTCGTGGCTTAGATGGACGGGCTTCAGCCAGAAGGAATCACCTCCAACGCCAGTGGCACCTGTCAAAGACGACTCAGGCTTGATCATGGCACCACTCACCCCAAAATCTGGATCGTATCAGGAACTACCTTAACGCTATGCGCGATTCCGAATGAAGCATTTTCGCTTACAACGGTCGCTAGCATCGGGCAGAGTGGCTTTCTTTGCCCTCGCCCGCCGTCACCTCTGGCAGATTTCGAGCGGCCCGGAAATGGTTCCATTCAGCGACCACCATCCAACCCCACGGCAGCGCCAGAATGTCAGTGCCCATCGGGCGGCCCTGGCCGGCGTGCCACACGACCCCGCGCACCCGGTGTTGGTTCTTCTTGAGCGAATCGCGAAAGGCCCGGATGCCGCTCGCCTCCAAACCAATCCAGGTGCGACATGATCCGCGCATTTGTTTCCTCGATCTACGTTGACTTGAAAGAGCACCGGGCCTACGTGATCGCCCGGCTGACGGCCGCCGGCATCTTCGTGGACCCGATGGAGAAATGGACGGCGGCCAGCGCTGAGCCCAAGGAGCTTTCCATGGCGCGGGTGAAGGATTGTCACCTGTGCATTCTGCTGGCGGGGTTTCGCCTCGGCCATGTGCCCACGGGCGAAAAGGGCCACATCCCAACAGCCGCCTCCCCGGGCATCTACGATGCCAGCCCCGCCTGAAAACTGACGACCAAACTGGCGACACTCCGCTGAGCACGCGGAGGTTGGTAAATCCGCGCGATTTAGCTCTTTCGCAATGAGAAAGGTCTCCTGCGCCCGGTCACGGCCCTGCTGGCCACACCAGCAATGAATGGGAATTGGGAAAAACCTACCTCAACAGGGAACGTCCAACCCAGTTCCCAAACTGAACCCCGCGGATTTACAGAAATTGGCATGTCCCATTCATTCAACCAGGCCCCACCTGAAGGGTGTTTTGCCGACTATTCCGAAGATTGCCACGACCTGTTGGGGGTGGTTGAGTCAAGGAGACACCCAAATACAAAAATGAATTGCGCCGCCTGCGAGCCGCTTGGCCGTGGGGTTGACGTCGTTTTGGGAGTTGCTCAGCTACCGTTTGATCAAGTCCTCGTTACATTTTTGACTCGAACAGGCGGCACCATGACGGCACCGGCGACCGTCCCACCTGAAAAGCCCAGCGTTTTCACATATGTTTACTGCCCACCGGATGCACCGTTGGTGCAAACAAATCCCCACTTCTTCGGTGGTTACTAACTGAAAGCCAATGGATTGCGATGTTTACAAACTGCTAGCAAATTCGGCGGCGGCGCCGTAGATCCCCTTGTGCCCCAAGGGCCGGAGCTTGTTTGCAGCAGCAAATGCACATGTCCGGCGAGCATTCCAGGATTGATAGCCCCCAACTGATCGACCACACTTGGCGCTCAGAAGACGCAGCCTTGTTATGTCCGATTCAACCCAGTCCCCGCTGCCTCTGAGCGAACGGATCGACCCGGAGAAGCTCACCTATCTTTGGGGCATGACGTCGCTACCCATCTCCGATACGCCGACGAACTTCCTGGTTGCGGGCGGCATCGGCATCGGCAAGACCATAACCCTCCGGCTCCTCATGCAGTCGGCGCTAACCCCCGCTGGTCTTGGTCTCGATCACCGCGCGCTTATCTACGATGCCAAGGGCACTCTGGACCCAGTCCTTCGCGGCTTGGGCCTTCACTGCCCGATCCATGTCCTGAACCCGTTCGACCAGCGAGGTGCTGCGTGGGACATCGCCGCCGCCGTCACCTCTGCATCGGCGGCCAGGCAACTGGCGGCCTCTCTCATCCCACAGGAGGAGTCCGCGCAACCGTTTTTGGCGATGCCGCCCGCGACCTCCTGGCCGCCATCTGCCTGAGTTTCATCAAAACCGCCCCCGGCAAATGGACGCTGCGCAACCTCCTGCTCGCCATCCGGACCCGCGAATGACTTCAGTCGGTCTTGGCGCGGGCCTCGGAAATCGCCCCAACAGCGCGATCCCGCCTCGACAACGAACAAACCTGCACCAGTATCCTCGCGACACTCGTCACCAAACTGCACCCCTTCGAGGTCATTGCGGCCGGCTGGCAGGGCGCCACCAACAAGCTCAGCCTGACGCGCTGGCTTCGGGAGGAAGGCGTGATTCTGGGGATTGCTCAACAGGTATGGATGCTGACATCGCTCGAGTGCGGCAACCCTCGAAATCCGCTGGAATTCGGCCTTTTGGCATCCACTTACATGCCTCCGTGAAGCAGTATCAACACCTATTGAGCAATCCCTGATTCTGCTCGGAGACGAACCCCTCTTTTACCGCTCCGCTGCTCTCCTCAACCAAGCCACCGTCAGCTACCTTGCCCACCTGATTTACGAGCAGCAGGAATGCGCTGCCCGGCGCACATGGTTCTTCCTCGATGAGGTATCCGAGGATGACCGGCTTGAAGCCTTGCCCGAATTGATGCGGCGAGGGCGGCGGAAAGGGGTGTGCGTCGCCCTCGGCTTGCGGAGGCTTGAAGAGCTTCGGCGAGTTTACGGTTCCCAAGCCACCGAGGAACTCGTCGCCGCTTGTAGCCACACGACCGCCTTGCGGCTCGACGACATGGAAACAGCCGAATGGGCTGCGCGGCATTTCGGTCCGCCGGTGCTGGCGTCTGACCTGATGACCCTCCCGCCGGCCGGCCCAGAGCACGGTCTTGCCGGGTTCCATCGCACCCCCAGGG
>CAINDV010000816.1 GCA_903847485.1 uncultured Verrucomicrobiota bacterium | reverse complement strand
CTCACCCTACAACACGTCGGTCGACGGCCGGAACCGATCTCATTTGCGGGCCACTCTGGCGAGCGCACCACAGAACATCACGGTCACGCTGCGCCGAGCGCTGGAACCGAGATCAGCCCTAGCAGGTTCATGGGCGCAACGCGCGTAAAAAGTTCGGGGTGGTCTCATTCTGGCCAAGACCCACCGTTGGGTGAGGGCGCCCGGCCTGCAGGCGGGCGGTTTCGTGGGGATACGGGTCGGGTGCCCGTCTGTCTGACGTGGGCACCGGCAGGCCCGGCGGAAGGACGTGGCCGCAACGAAACTTGCCATCGGTCTCGGCCGCACGCTTGAATCGGCGCGCGGCCTTGTTACCCTCCGCCCGATGAAAGGCAGCTTGATCCTCTCCGGAACGCTGGGGCCGTTGCTCCTGCTGGCGACCTCGTGCGTCCCAAGCGGCACTCCCGAGTCGGTCTCCGGCACCATCGAGACCGACGAGGTGCGCGTGGCGTCGCGGTATGGCGGGCGCGTGGAGACTATTCTCGCTCAAGAGGGCGATTTGCTGAAGCCTGGGCAGGTCATCGCCATCCTCGCCGCACCTGAGCTCCTGGCACGGCGGGAGCAGGCGCAGGCGTTGCTGGCAGAGTTGGAGGCGGGGCCGCGGCCGCAGGAAATCGCCGCAGCGAAGCATGATTGGGAATCGGCGGCGGCTGAAATGGAGTTCGTGCAACTTGACTCGAGGCGCTTGGAGGAACTCTTCCTTCAGAAGACGGCTTCAGCGGCAGATCGCGATCGCGCAGTGTCGCAAGCAGCGGTGACGGCGAAGCGCGTGGCCGCGGCGCAGAGCCGCTACGAACTACTGCTGGCTGGCACGCGACCAGAACGTATCGCGCAGGCGAAAGCGCAGTTGGCGGAGTTGGCGACGCAGTTCCGCGAGTTGGATATCTTGTCTCCGACAAATGCGGTGCTGGAGGTGCTGGGCGTGAAAGCCGGCGACGTCCTCGCGCCGAATCGCGAGGTGGCGACGCTCCTGCTCACGCATCATCTTTGGGTGCGCGTGTTCGTGCCGGAGCCGTGGTTGGGGCGCATCCAACTCGGCGAGACGGTGCGGGTGCGGGTGGATTCGTTTCCCGGAAAAGATTTCGCTGGCCGGGTAGAACAGATCGCGCGAGCCGCGGAGTTCACGCCGCGCAACGTGCAGACGGTCGGCGAACGGGTGAAGCAGGTTTTCGGAATCAAGGTGCGGCTCGACGGCACAAGCGGCGAACTGCGCGCTGGGATGGCGGCGGATGTGGTGTTCCCGCAAGTTGCGGCCAAGCGTTGAAGGTTTTTGATGCCCGTCGAAGCCATGATCGAATGCAATGCGCTGACCAAACGCTTCGGCCATTTCACGGCCGTGGACCGCGTCAGCTTCGCGGTGCCCAAAGGCTCCATCTTCGGCTTCCTCGGTCCGAACGGCTCCGGCAAATCCACCGTCATCCGCATGTTGTGCGGCATCCTGGCACCAAGCGGTGGGCACGCGCGCATCGCCGGGTTGGACGTAGCTGAGCGCATGGACGACATCAAGCCTTTGCTCGGCTATATGTCGCAAAAATTCTCGCTCTACGACGAGTTGACCGTTCGGGAGAACCTCATGTTCTACAGCCGGCTCTACGGGCTGCGCGGGCCGGTGCTGGCGGCACGGCGCGATGAACTCGTGGCGCTGACGCACCTGGAGCCGTACCTTGCCCGGCGGGCGGCGCTGCTTTCCGGCGGCTGGCGGCAGCGGCTGGCGATGGCCTGCGCGCTGATGCATCAGCCAATCGTGCTCTTCCTCGACGAACCGACGGCGGGCATCGACCCGGTGGCGCGGCGGGAGTTGTGGGATTTGCTCTTCGAGTTCTCCGGGCGCGGCATGACTCTCTTCGTCACGACACATTACATGGATGAAGCGGAACGCTGCTCCCAGGTCGCCTACCTTTACCTCGCGAAGCTCATCGTTTGCGGCGTGCCAGATGACCTGAAACGACTGCCGATGGTGAATCAGCCCGGTACGCGGCGTTGGGATGTGACCTGCGAGCACGTCACCGTCGCGCTGCGGGCGATCCGGCGGATGCCTGGCGTACGTACCGCCACGGTATTCGGCCAGTCCATGCACCTGCTGGTGGATGAAGCTTTGACCGAGACGGCGCTACAGGCAGAAATTGCCGCATCCGGTATCCCGCGGGCGGACATTCGTCCGATGGGCGCTTCGTTGGAAGACGTGTTCGTGGCGCTGACGGCCGAGCAGGAGCGAAGATGAAATCCGAAATCCGAAATCCGAAAGAAATTCGAAGCCCGAAACTCGAAGCGGCGTGTGCCGGTCAGAGCCTTACTCCGGACTTCGGATTTCGAGTTTCCTTCAGAGGCTCTTTCAAAGCTCCGTGGCCGCCGACACAAGCAGAAATCCACGGTCGTTGACCGGGCCTCGCGACCATGAAGTCGGAACGCCGAATTCCAATTCGGCGCGAACTCGCTGCTCCGCTCACAGCCGAACGAGCCGAACTGGAGTTCGGCGCTCCGGCAACATGGATGGGCGGATTTCCACGCCAATCTATGTGACGACTCCGCCTTCCCCACGTCGTTGGCTGTGGTTTGGAAGAGGCTAATCGGATCTCGGATTTCGAGTTTCGGATTTCGCCTCGTGTGCGGCCGGCCCACCATGAGCCCACGCCATGAAGACGCCTTTTCGCGGCTTCACCGCTATTCTCCTGAAGGAATTCCTCGTCGCCTTGCGCGATCCGCTGACGTTGTTCTTCATGTTCTTTCCGGCGTTGATTCAGATGGTGGCGTTTGGCTACGCGCTGGACACAGACGTGAAACACATTCCGACCGCGCTGCTGAACGAAGATCGCACCGTCGAGAGCCGCAGAATCGTGGATGAATTCGTCAACACCGGCACCTTCCGCGTCATCGGGGAGGTGGCGAGCGTGAGCGAACTGGCCCGGATGATCCGCACGGGCAAGGCGTTCGCCGGCCTGCAAATCCCGCCGGACTTCACGCGCGACCTCCGGGCTGGGCGGCCGGCGCAGGTGCAGTTGCTGATTGACGGCTCGAATTCGAGTGTCGCTGGTTCGGCCTTGAACACGGCGGTGGCCGTGGCGCTGAGGGAGTCCGTTGTGCGGATGATGGGCGAACTGGGACGGCGGGACATTCCGGTCGAGGTGCGCCCGCAGATGCTCTACAACCCGGCGATGCTCAGTGCGAACTTTTTCCTGCCGGGCGTCATCGGCCTGGTCACCCAGATCGCGATGGTCTTCGCCACGGCCATGAGCATCGTTCGAGAACGCGAGCGAGGCACGCTGGACCAGTTGCTCGTCAGCCCGATGTCGCGCTGGGGCCTGATGCTCGGCAAACTGACGCCATATCTGTGCATCGGCGGCGTGATGGTGGCCTCCCTCGTAGCGGTGATGCGCTGGCTCTTTCAGGTGCCCATCCACGGCAGCCTGCTGGCACTGGCGGTGGCCATGCTGGCCTACCTGTTCACGCTGTTGAGCCTGGGACTGCTGATCTCCACGCAGGCGCAAAACCAGATGCAGGCGATCCAGATGACTGTGGGCCTCATTCTACCGACGGTGTTTTTCTCCGGCTTCATCTTCCCGCGCGACACCATGCCGTGGATATTCCAACGGCTGGGTGATGTGCTGCCGGCGACCTATTTCATCGAACTGGCGCACGCCATCATTCTGCGCGGGGCGTCGCTGACAGAGTTCTGGCCGCACTTGGTGATCCTAGGCGGGATGGGCATAGGGATTTTCGTGCTGTGCGCGCTTCAATTCCGCAAGCGGATTGGCTGAGAAATACAAGCCCCCCAAGCGCGGCACCACACGCTTCACATGGCGAGCTACTTGTCCGGGATCGCCAAGCTTCCTGTGGTTGGCTCAACTCGGGTATCAAGCGGCATCGGCAGTCGCTGGAACAAGAACCCCAACTGCTCAAGGAACAAAGACCAAAGAACGAGGAGCATGAGCGACTCCAAAAGGCGAAGCGCTTGATCTTGGACAGGAAAGCGCGGGGAAAAGCGCGCTGGCAACGCTGGCGGCTTGCCTTGTGTTGAAATGCTTGCCACTGTGCCGACATGATTAACTACGACGCGATTCTGGATGGTGTCCTCACCAGTCTGCGGCAGCCTGTATGAGAACTCCGTGCGGGCCAAGAGCGTGGTACGAAACCGCCTGAGCGCCTGTTTTGCCGTGGCAGCCAATGTCAACCGTCCTGTGGAAATCTCCATTCGTGGAGCATCCAAGAGCTTTTCCACTCAAAGTGGCGAGCGTGTCACGGTCTTCACGGACCTCAGCTTCGATGTTTATCGAGGCGAGTTTCTCGCTCTGGTTGGGCCTTCTGGATGCGGCAAGTCCACCCTCTTGAACGCCATCTGCGGTGAGGTCGATCTTGATGGCGGTTCGATCATGGTGGAAAGCAACGGCAACAAAGGCCAGAGACGGTCGATATCGGTGGTCTGGCAGGAAGACGCACTCATGCCTTGGAAGACGGCCATGGCCAATGTCGAATTTCCCATGATCGCGCGAGGTGTCGACGTGGAGAAACGCCGGGAGACCGCCTCAAAATGGCTCAAGACGGTGGGGTTGGACGGCTTTCTGCATTCCTATCCTCTCGAGCTTTCGCAAGGCATGCGAAAGCGAGTGGGAATCGCCGCCGCACTCGCTCCCCACCCCCGCATACTCTTGCTGGACGAGCCCTTTTCAGCGCTGGACCTCTACACCAAGCTCGAAATCGAAAATGAACTTCTGAGCCTTTGGGCGGAAGCGAAAATCACGGTAGTGATGGTGACCCATGACGTCCACGAGGCTGTTGGGTTGGCTGATCGCATCATTGTACTGACCAGCCGTCCTGCGACCCTCCGGGCTGTTCATCTGAATCCGTTGCCGCGTCCGCGCAACTTGCGTTCGCTCTACGGTGAGCCTCAATTCCACGACCAGGTCCGCCAAGTGTGGGCCTTGATGAAATGAGCATGAGCGGTTCAGGCCTCAAGTTGTCGTTTGTCCGGGTTTTCCTGGTTCTCTCCGCACTTCTCTTGTGGGAGGTCGCGGTTCGCGCTGCGTGGATCGATTCTTTCTACTTTAGTTCTCCGACGCGGATTGCCGTTGCCGTGGCGCGGTGGTGGCAGCAAGGTCTCTTGCTAAAGCACCTCCTGCTGACTATTGCTGAGGCCGGAGCGGGTTTCTTTGCCGGCCTGCTGTTGGGGTTGGGCAGTGGTTTCTTCCTCGCGGCGAATCCCAGGGTGGATGCCGTATTTCAGCCTTTCGTTGTTATCGCCAACGCCCTCCCTCGAATATCTTTCGCGCCGCTCATCGTGCTTTGGTTTGGCCTCGGCTTCGCCTCCAAGGTGGTCATTGTTGTTTCGGTCGTCTTCTTTCTGGTTTTTTTCAACACCTACCGCGGATTCAAGGAAGTGAGCCCCGTACTGCTGAAGAACGCCCGGGTTGTGGGAGCGACGCCGCTGCAGATGTTCTTCCACATCTACCTGCCGGCCAGCCTGGCGTGGACGTTCGCTAGTTTGCGGGTCTCCGTAGGGTTCTCGATCACGGCGGCGATTTTGGGCGAATACATCGGTTCCGGCGGCGGCATCGGTTTCTTGATTGACACGGCCCAGTCGAACTTCGATGCCACCGGGGTCATGGCAGGGCTTGCCATCTTGACCGTCATGGTTATCATCCTGGACAACTTGGTGAAGCACATTGAACGGCGCGTTTGCCGGTGGCATCCCAAGTCAGTTGCAAGAACGTCGTTATGAAAAGTGCGCTTCACATGCTGGTTCTGCTGGGATTGATGCTTCCTCTTGGGATGCTGGGGCAACCGCCGCCTTTGGAAAAAGTGAAAATCGCCAGCGGCGGGCACATCGTCCACTTCTTGCCGCTGGATTTGGCAGTCGCCAAGGGGTTTTTCACCTCCAACGGACTTGATGCGGAGATCATCCAACTCCAGAGCGGCACCCCCACCGCCCAAGCCCTGATCTCGAAGCAGGTGGACTTCAGCCTGAATAGCATCGACCACGCCTTCAAAGCTGCCGTCCAGGGCAAGGACGACTTGCGCATGGTCTGCTTGCTGAACCGGCTCCCCGGCATGACGCTCGTCGTCGATTCGCGGCTGAAGGACACCGTGAAATCCATCCCTGACCTCAAAGGACGGTCCTTGGCGGTCACTTCCAGAGGTTCGGCCACGCACATGGTCCTTGCCTCGCTCCTTCACCGGGCCGGGGTGAATATCGCAGATGTGACGCTGGTCGAGGTCAAGCCGCCCACTTTCGCCGCAGCTTTGGAAAACAAGCAAATCGCTGGCGGTATCGCTCTGGACCCTTTTGCTTCCGTTCTGGTGCAACAGGGAAAACTGGAGGTGTTGGCCGACCTGAACACGCTCCGGGATGCCGAAAAGTACTTGGGCGGTCCGTACAACCAAGCGGGGGTGATGACGCGTCAGGACGTGATTGACAGCAAACCCCAATTGGTCAAGAAGGTCGTTGCTGCGCATGTTGCCGCCCTCAAGTGGATGCTGGATCATTCCCCCCAGGAGATTGCCGACGCACTGCCACCCGAAGTCATAGGGAGCGACAAGGCGCAATACGTCCGGGTCGTGGAGAAGCTCAAGGAATTCTACAGCCCTGACGGGCAGATCATCCCCGAAGGCGTTCAAAATGTTTATAGGTCGATGAAACAAGCTGGCGCACTTGCCGCTGACGTTGAACTGAACCCGGAGAAGTTCTTTCTGAACAGAGACTGGTCCTCTGCAGGGGCCGATAAGAAGGTTGCCCAAACCAAGCATGTCCCCCTGAACTTGGTAATAATCCTGATTGCGGCTCTTGGGCTGGGCGCTGTAATTATCCTTCTCAAAAAAAAGCCCTTGAAGGTCTATTGAATAAGTTCTTCTGGCGACACGCTGCATTGAAACGGCTTTGGCCCTTTAGGAGCCAGATATGTCTGCTTGTTGTCTTCGCAGTGCTCTTTGCAGCTGGCATTCTTGTTCACCTCAATAACTGGCCGACTCCGAACAGCAGTAATGCCATCATTACACTGCTCGCAGTTCTCAACGGAGGGATTGTATCAATACTCGCTAGCTGGTGGTATTTCTGGCGCGATCAGCAAAACGCAGCCTATCTGAGGGTTGTGTTTGGTGGACTAACAGGTTTTGAAGACCGGATTTGTGAGCTGATGAAATCGGCGGGTACCAGTGTGCAGTTGTTGCTTGCTACGCCGTTGATACATTCGTTTCGCTATAAGTGGATTCCCTATACCGCTGATGCGTTCCACGATCACAATAGCGATCCCAGCTACTGGGCCAACAAGTTCTGCAAACCTTTCGTGGACACTATTCGGGAGAGGCAAGTGGGTGGCAATCCTTTGAAGGTGGAATTCGTTTTTCTCGCGGAGAACGAACTCAAGAACGTCATTGCGAAGATCCCGGATTCGCCTTTGGACTGGATCCCATACCAGCAGTCCATTGATTTCTTCTTGGAGAAGATCTGCGAGAAGAAAGTGACTCGTATTCCAATCGTTCCTTTTTACCTCTGCCTGATCGATTGCGATACAGGGAATGGAGCGACTACTACCGGCTCCACGGAAAAAGCTGGAGCGCTTGCTCCCAACGCCCAGGGAGTTGTGGCGTTCATCAGTTCCACCAGCCTTCTTGACCAGCGGGAAGTGCAAAAGCGTTCTGCCGATGAAATTGCGCTCCAAGTGATGGCCTACGAATTTCATCATCCAGAGATTGTCCGTTTTTTCCTCAGTCAATTCCATCACCTGAAGAACGGACTTGCAAGCACTGTGCCTCCGCCATCCGCAACTGCGGTGCCTCCCCCATAGCTCACCTGCGATTGAATTTGTAACAATGAAGAGACCCATTATGAAACTCGCTCCGATCGCTCTCCGCGGATACCACTGGCAGCAAACTGTGCTCGAAGCGACTCCGGGAGATGGCATTTTTTACCTTGCCATGAACATGACCTCGGCGTGCAACTATCGTTGCCCGTATTGCTTCGTTGGTCTGGCCAACCTCAAGCGATCGGCAGACGAGATTACTCTAGCTCAGAAGAAAAGAGTCATCCAAGAAGGCGCTGCTTGCGGCGCTAGGGTGTTGTCGATGCCTGGCAGGGGCGAACCACTCATGGATGAGCACTTTTGGGAGCTCCTTTCGGAAGCGAACAATCTCGGTCTCTACGTCGTGGTCTATACGAACGGATATGCTCTCGATGCACAGAAGATCAATCGCCTGAAGGACGCCAATGTTTCGCTTTATGTGAAAGTGGACTCGTTTGACCGCGATGTTTACGAAACAATGGTCGGGAGGAGAGGAGTGTTCGACCAAATGCGACGGAATCTCGACCTGATTGTGGATCAGTTCCATCGACCGGTGGAGGAAGACGGACGGTTGATGAGCCGCTTCGGCATCAACTCGGTTGTATCTGTGCAATCCGCATCTTCAATTCCGATCTTGGATGCTTGGTGCGAGGAACGAAAGGTGTTTTATACCTGCCGCTCCCCTGTGAAAGTCGGGGAAGCAGAATTGACTTGGGACTACTTGGTCAAGAACCAGGTTTTGGAACTTCGCGCCATCGGCCAGAAATACGCTACCCGTAATTTCACGTCTGCGACCGAGCAGGGCCAATGCGGTATTTACCGCTTTGGCATCACGGTCGAGAACAACGGGGAAATCTATGTGTGCCCTGACGCCCGTACCGGCTTTGGCCGGATCGGCAACGTGAAAGAGACTCCGCTCCGTGACCTGATCGTGCGGCGCTCTCAGTTGTATCCTTTGAATTCGTCCCGTGGTTTTTGCTTTGTGAAAGCCCACCTTAACCCCGAGGAGAACGTCAAGGAATCGGTTGTGCAAGAGCGGAAGACGGCTGATGTAGCGGACAAGCCAAACAAGCCGGGCATCTCCCCCCGGTGACGACGCCACACGATATGAAGCTTCTGATCTTCCCCGGCGGAGGCAGTCCAGCGCATTCGTTCTATCATAAGGTTTACAGGTCCATCGAAGAGGCGGCTGCTTCGTGTGGGTTTGCCCAAGTTGATTAGTCACTCCGTTGGCCTGGCCAGTTCGATGCCGACCCCGAACGAGAGCCGGCGCGCACATTGTCGGGTACAGTAGAAGTGGCGCGCAGGAAGATTCGGGAATTTGAAACCCTGGGTGAGCCTTGCGTTATTTTCGCACGCTGTTTTGGCGTGCTCGTCTCGCTGAAGAGCTTGCAGTTAGAAAATCCGAAGCGCCTTGACCGGCTTGTTCTCTGGGGTGCCATCCCATTGTGGCTGTATTGGAAGATGTTCATGAGAGATGTCGCGGACTCACAGAGCACTGCGTTCGAGAAGAAGTCAAAATTGGATGGCAGTTTCTTTCCTTCTTTGGAACCGATCGAGGTCTTGCTGCCAACGGTGCAGCACAGAACGATCATCACCTGCGGCGGTGAGGACAAATACTCGCGGCCTGCTTTTCACAGTTATCTGAAGCAACTCTGCATTGGTAATGCACAGGTCGAGTTTCGAGAGCCGGTTGTGGGAGCGGCGCACGAATTGACGAGCGAGTGTCCGCTGGAGATGTTCAAGAGTTACATGGACACGCTGTTCTGCGCATGATTTGCGTTGGGTGTCAGTACGGGCATCCAAGCGTCCCTGCCTCCGTCCTCTTCCTGTGTATTGGCGCGGCGCTGGCTCTTTCAAGTGCCGATCCACGGCAGCCTGCTGGCACTGGCGGTGGCGATGCTGGCCTACCTGTTCACGTTGTTGAGCCTGGGACTGCTGATCTCCACGCGGGCGCAAAACCAGATGCAGGCCATTCAAATGACCATCGGCCTCATCCTGCCATCCGTGTTCTTCTCCGGTTTCATCTTCCCGCGCGACACCATGCCGTGGATCTTCCAACGGCTGGGCGATGTGCTACCGGCGACCTATTTCATCGAACTGGCGCGCGCCATCATCCTGCGCGGGGCGTCGCTAACAGAGTTCTGGCCGCACCTGGCGATCTTGTACGGGATGGGCGTCGCGTTCTTCGTGCTGTGCGCGCTACAGTTTCGGCGGAGGCTGGGCTGAGCAGTAACGCCGGAACGATTTAATAGGCCGGTAGGGCGAGGCTCCTGCCGAGCCTCACGACAGCGGCAATTCGATCTTGCCGAAAGGCTCGGCAGG
>CAINDV010000815.1 GCA_903847485.1 uncultured Verrucomicrobiota bacterium | reverse complement strand
GCGAGGCTCCGGCCGAGCCTCAACGACTGCGGCAATGATCCTACCGAACGGCTCGGCCGGAGCCTCGCCCTACCGTGACCGGCATTTTCATACACGCTCCAAGCCGTATCTACGTAGTAGGACAGGCGTCGCGCCTGTCTCTGACATCGTCTGGGACAACTTTTCTGGACGGATTCTCATGGCCGTGAACAGTCACCTTTTAGTGAAGCAAGGAAAGGAAGATGGAGACAGGCGCGACGCCTGTCCTACGCTGCCGGCCTCGCCTTCGGCCTGGTTTCGGTCTGCATAGTTACGGCTAAGGGGCGGCAGGTCTTGGTGAGGCGGCCCAACTGGATGCCCGGCGGAGAACCTATTCCGCCCCTACGGGGCTGGGGCACATTTGGGCTGCCGTTCGCTATCAACATGCCGCTCCTACGGAGCTGCCGCAGTTGTGGTTTATCCCGGCTAACTTGCCTCCCGCGGTTTCGTCAGCCATTAGTGCCTACGGCGCGGTCAGTGGATTCCAGAGGTCGAGGGTCAGGTTAGGGTGGTAAGTTTCCGTGAGTCGGTGGGACGCGGCGTGGCCGTCCACAAAGTTATAGTTGGCGCGGCCGTGGTGGCGCGTGGCGGCGACATCTTCGGCATCGGCGAGCGACATCCAAAAGTGCGGCATGAGGTGATCGGCCTCGCTGTTGTTCTCGGCGTGCAGGATGGTCGTGGCGGGATGCGGAATGCTAGTTAAGCGCCACCAGGTCTGCGGTTTGCCGAGGTAGTCATCCGCCGGACCAAGCTCGAAATACACACTCTGTCCATAACTCCACGGCGTGGTGCGCTGGTCAGTGGGACAGTGGTAAATGCCGCGCAGCAGATTAGTCCACCCGTTACCGGCAACGCCAAACTGCGGTGCCAGGGCGCGGCCCCAAGGGAGTTGGTCGCGGGCGGAGGCGGAGTGCATGCTGCGCGGGAACACATCGCTGTTGTCATCGGCGTAAAACCGGACTGCCAGGCTTAGTTGGCGCATCTGGCTCAGGCAGGCGATGGCGCGAGCCTTTTCCCGGGCGCGGGCCAGCGTCGGCAGCAGCAGCCCGGCAAGGATCGCAATGATCGCGGTGACGACGAGCAGCTCAATGAGTGTGAAGGCACCGCGCGCCCCCGGCCAGTGAAGGCCGGGAAGCGCGGGCGTTGCTTGGGAGGGTGAATTCTTCAAGGAACGTAGGTCATGCGGAAGAATTTCTGCGCGGCACTTCCATCTAAGATCACAGCCGGCTTACCGTCCACCACGACGGGCGCGATGGTGACGAGCGTCCAGTGCGAAGGCGGCAGTGTGTCGGTGGCTTCGAGCACCCAGTTAGTCGCCGTAACCGACGGCCAGGCAATGACGATCTTCGGCGCGATGCTCAAGGCCGGGCGTCCGTCGGGCACGTCCGTGAAGTTGAACACGAAGGCCATGCTGGCGGAGCCGGGCACTTCCTGTCCTGTGGCGGTGGTAACCAGATAAGCCTGGAACGTGGCGCTGAACGTGTTAGTGCCGGGCGGCGCGGTAACGCCGGGATGGAACATGTTGCGGTCCCAATACAGGGCGTTGGCCGTGCCGGCGGTGCCGAAGATAGGCTGCCAAGCCTTCGGCGTCGAACTCGCATAGCGGTAGAAGGCCAGCCCGGGCGAGCCGGTGAGTTGGCGAATCCAGACCGCGGTGCCGTCGGGCAACGGGTCACTGTTGTTGCCGTCCCACATGAAGCCGTAACGCCGGCTGAATGACAGTCCCTGCTGGCTTGGGTCGAGGCAGTCGAACCAAGGATCGGCCGGATCAAAGCGGTCGTTGGGGTTGCTGACGAGCAGCGGCGTAAGCTGCGGAACCGTCGAGTTAAGCATGACTGTGATACGGCTGCTGGCAGCACTGTACCTAACCATAGGCATGACCATGCCACCTTGCATTGGAACCTGGGTAAGCACGGTGGCGGGAACGGAAGCGGCGACGGCGAACAGCGCCGCGCCACAGAGGGTAGTTACTAACGTTTGTGTATTCATAATGTATTCGTTATTGAAAACCGATGTTATTAGTTGTGGCAGAGAAAGGCACCGCACATTGGTGTCTTCCGTCCTTGGGGCGCGAACGATCATCGTCGCACACCAAGGAGTATGCTGCCGGTTAAGGAGTTGAGGTGGACGTTCCACGAGGACCGATCGTCAGCCAGGCGGTGGAACACGCGCCGGGAAGACGCCGCAGGAACACAAAGCCTCGGACCAGCCAAGCTGGTCGGCAGGCATTCGAGTCGCGCGGGAATGCGCTCGGGAGTCAGGCCGCGCGGGGCGGCGGGTGGGGAGGATCGTTGAAGACCGAGGTAAGGTGCGCACCAGGCGCGAAATGGGTGTCTGTCGGAGGCGGCACGATGAGCGTGGGAGTTTGCGGACTAAGGCAGAGGGTGAGCTTCTCCGGCGGCTTGGGTTTGGCGTCCTTGCGCTCAGTTTCCTGCCCTTGCTTCACCACCTGGCAGAGCGCACAGGGATGCTGTCCGTCGAACGTCATCTCGACCGCGTGGACGAAGGTCGTCTCGCAGGCGTTAGTGACTAACATGCTTACCCAGGCCACCGATTGCAGCCAGGCCCACGGCGTTCCGAGGGAGAATACTAGCAACAGCACCACGCACCATTTTCTTAGTTGTGACATTATCCGGGAGCGCTTCCTCGCCAGCGCTCAGGGCCGCCGTTTCCGCCATAAGTTGCCTCTCTTTGGCGAAAGTCGCCGGCTTCTTCAATCGGGGGCGCTCCGATTGTGGCCGCGGGCAAATCGTAACTCATAACTCCAGAAGCTGGCTGGCCACTGCGTTTGGGAACTGGCGCGCGGGGAACAGGCGGTCAGTGCCATAAGTTATGAAAGGCTCGGCCTTACTGGCCAGCGGTGGCGCGCTCGCGTTCCGGCCGGTGGCTGCGGCGGTGAAGAATGACTTACCCGCCGTCACCGCCTCGATGGCCTCCAGGATGGTTTCGGCGGTCTCGCCCTTGGTGACGCAACCTGCCACTCCGGCCACATTTACGGCTTGGACGAAAGCCGCGTCGGCGTGCATGGAGAACACCAGTATCTTCAATCCGGGGCAGGCCTGCCGTAACTGGCGGAGCCACTCGAACCCCTCTTCCACCGGTAGGCGCAGGTCAACGATGGCTACGTCTGGCACCAACCCGCGAATCCCGTTCAGTGCTTCCGTCCCGCCGGACGACGCGCCACAGACATCCCAGCCCGGCCGGCTGCTGATGACCGCCGCCAGCCCCAGGCGCACCAACGGTTCTTCGTCCACCAGAAAGACTCTGACTCTGGCGTTGGTTGCTTTGGCTATAGGTTGCATGTTGTTCAGTGTGCGTGCCGATGGGGCAGCGCATCCGGTGCGCGGTGGTGATAGCCCGCGCCGACGATTGACCCGCTGACAGGCACATACTCGCAGTGTCCGGCTGGACGCGCCATCGGGGTTTTGCTGAACGTGGCATAGGGGAAAATAGTACTGCCCGCCGCCGGCGGCGGCCGCGCTGCGCCTTCAATGGCCGGTGGGGCGACGCTTCTGCGGAGCCGCAACCCAAGCGGAGCGCCTACATTCTTGTCGGCCAGTGCGTGCCGACCGGGACCACGCCGACAAGAATGTCGGCGCTCCGCTTGGG
>CAINDV010000814.1 GCA_903847485.1 uncultured Verrucomicrobiota bacterium | reverse complement strand
GCGCGCTGCCGCCATTGGCCGCCGTGAAGGTCGGAATGTCCCCCGTCCCACTGGTCCCAAAGCCCACGTTCGTCGTGCTGCTCCAGCTATAAGTCGTCCCCGCCACCGGCCCGCTGAAGTTGATCCCCAACCCGGCATTCGTGTTGCAATACGGCCCCTGAGCGGCCACCGGATTGACCCTCGCCGTCGGATTCACCGTCACCGTGAACGTGCTCGGCGTCCCCACGCAACTGTTGGCCGTCGGCGTCACCGTCACCACCGCCGTCACCGGCGCGCTGCCGCCGTTGGTGGTCGTGAATGCCGGAATACTGCCTGCCCCGCTGGTACCAAAGCCCACATTGGCCGTACTGCTCCAACTGTACGTCGTCCCCGCCACCGGCCCGCTGAAGTTGATCCCTAACCCAGCATTCGTGTTACAATACGGCCCCTGAGCGGCCACCGCGTTCACCGTTGCTATCGGATAGACCGTCAAACCAACAGTTTGGTTGGCGCTGCTGTAGCCAGTCCGAAGATCCCGCGTCCGCACGGAATAGGTGTTGAGCTTGGGCACCGCGCCGCTTGGCGCACGGTCGGTGGCGGGAGGCGTGAAGACACTGCCATCAATACTGCTGCTGCCACCAGAGTTGTTGCCACCAGGCAGCACCCATGTAGCACTTTGGTTATTGTACCAGTCCACCACGGTTGTGACCAAAGGGTGATTAACATCATTGGTCTTCGCGACGGACAATGTATTTGTGGCATTGCCGCATATCGTCCTGTCTCCACTGCTGACCGGCTGCGGGGGTGGCGTGCCCGCGACGACCACCGTTCCGGCCGCGCCCACGATCGCCGTGACGCCCTGCAACTGGCCACTGGTCGCGCAGGTCACCCCGTAAAGATTCTGCGCCGTCCCACTGGGCTGCGGCGTCCAAGTGGAGCCATCCGGGCTGGTCAAGACCAGCCCCCCGTCACCGACCGCAATGAACTCGCTCCCTGTGTAGCCCACCGCGTTCAGGCTCGCCGTTCCTGAGCGCACAGCCGCCCAAGAGGCTCCGCCGTCGTTCGACAGCAGAATCCGCTCCAGCTTGCCGACGCAAACGAGCCGTTGACCGCCGCCCCAAGCGATGCCCAGCAGATCTTGCTCGGCTAAGACATAGGCACGACTGGAGTTAAAATTCGCCCCCCTGTCCGTAGAGATTCGGACGGTGCCCTTTACGCCGCAGACCGCGAACCCATTGGCTCCGAAAGCGGTGATTCCGCGATAGGATTCGAGAGGATTCAAGGCGGAAAGAAGGGAAACATTCCAAACCGACAGCGGCGCGTCAGCCCAAGCGATGCTCGGCCCGCCAGCAGCCGCCACGAATCGCCCATTATTGTAGGCCAAGCCGTTCACGCTGGCCGAGCCTGCGAAGGCGTTGGCCCTCGCAGTCCATTGGGTGCCGTTCATGGAACTAAACACCAACGCACTCGGGCCTCCCGCCAGCATTTCACCGGTATTGGTGTTTTGGGTCGCGCACTTCAGGAGCAGAAGGGGCGTGGGAACCGAACTGGACACCCACGGCAACAAACTGCCGGCGTACTTCGCGCTGGCCACGACCGAGTTCGATCCCACGGCGGCGAAAATGGTAACATTGCTCCCCCCAGCGGTGACCCCGTAGAGCGGAACCGTGACGTGAGAGTCGAGGTTGGTGAATTGCAGGGCGAATGCGGGAACCGCCAGCCCCAGCGAAAGGGAGCAGACCGATGCGACAAGTTTCAGATTCATATATATCTCCAGAGCGCCAAATGAATAATGTGGTTAGGAATTGTGGTTAGAAGCTGTATTTAAACCCGAGTTTCACGAACGGCCCCCACAACAACTCGTTGTAAGCGCCGCCGACGCTGGAATACCGCACTTGGGTGAAATTGGCCTGAGCACCCACATCAGCGTACACCCGGAACAACTCCGACTTGATGAGGCTGTAATCAAATCGCATCGTGCCTCGAGCAACCCCGCCGTAAATCGTGTTGGAAATATTTGCCGTCACCCATCCATAGTCCGGCCCCATAATACCTGGCAGGCTTTCCAAGCTCTCCTGGCTGCGCGAGCCGAAAAACCCTTCCCCTTCAAACTGAACCCCCACCTTGAACTTGCCGGTTTTAAGCCAATAAACCGCCCCGAAGCCGAGGTTGCCGAGGATGTCCTTCGTCTGGTCCTTCTGCTGATAAAGATCGAGACCATTCTCTTCCCCCTGCTCATTGCTATTGACCTTCAAATCGGACATCACATAGCTCACCCCTATCTTCAGGTAGGGGCGCAGTCGCTTTCCGCGCATCATTTCATAGCGTACAGCCAACTGATACCAATTGTCGGAGATCGTGAATTGCGAAGGAAGGGTAAACCCTGGCAGGAGTGGAACCTCGGTGTCCCCGCTGGAACTGCCTTTCCGGTAAGAAAAATCCCAGAACCACTTCTGATTGTACGAATAGCTGAGCGTGGTGCCGATGTAGGACGACTTCCGTGGAGAATCGTCCACCGCAGGTGTGAACTGGCCAAGACCGGGTGCTAGGTTCAGCGAGAAGTTGAAGGGCATGGTCACATAGCCTTGGCCGTAGAGAAAATCCCCGGAAGCAGCGATCTGGTGAACGGTGCCACTGAGGCTGGGCAACGAAGCCAAGTCGGGAACAGTCGGGTCTGTCGCAGGGGGGGCCGGGGTAGCTGGCGTGGCTGGCGTCGTGGGCGTGGCGTCGGTGGCGGGTGGCGGCGGCGCACTGGGCACCGCGACCGGTTCGCTCTCCGCTGGCATCGGCGGCCATTCGATGTACTTCGGCGGCTTCCTTGCCGCCATCGCGGACGTTCCGTCTAAAAGTCCCAACGCCAAACCCGAGGACAGCGTCACGCAGACAGAAGTCATCAAACGACGGTTCGCGCGCGAAGCTGTGCGCCCTGCTTTGCTCTTTTTCATAAACTTTGTCTTAAATTCGATTTCCCTTGAAGGACGCACTCGTCGGATGCCGCCTGGCTCCAAAACCGCCGCCGCGTCCCAAAGCCAAGCCCGGATGTTCACACCCGCTGAATCCAACCACATCCCGCCAGCGCGTGAATCGTTGCGTCACGCCGTTGCCATGTCCAGCAAAAATTTGGAATTTTTAGTGCGAAAGTTTATTCCGCACGAAAGAACTGGCCGGGCACGGCACGGCCAGGCTGCCCGGCCCATTCCACGCGACGCCGAATCGCCCGCCCTGCGCCGGCCCCTGCCAGCGAATTGGCGACTCACGCCACGCGAACATTCCCCAAAGCCGGAAACCGCGCGTGATCCCCCAGATTTCGCACCGACGCCAAGCACCCTGGACCAGTCACGATGCCAACCGCTGCCTCCCTCGCCACGGATGGACCGGTATCGGCTGGTCCGCCCGCTATGATCCGCGATGAACCTCGGCAACAAACCAACAGACGCGGAGCCGAGGGCCTAACTTGTAAACCACCAAGGAATACCCTTGATGATTTCATCGATCATCTTGATTTTCTCTGAACATTCCTTCTCGGTTAAAGCAGCCCCTTCGAATTTAATGAATTCAGTCCGCAAAGCCTTCGCTTTCTCTTCTATGTACTTCTTATACTCCTGGTCAATGTTATTGAGCTCCTTGGCTGGCCTTCCGGCCCCCCGGTAGCCCGCCGGAACAATGATGCTAGGATCGCTCTTTCGCTTTCCAAACCATACCTTGAAACACTCCAGTTCCATGTTGAGCACTTTGAGCCGCGCGTCGTTCGGCGTGTTCACCTTGACCAGGAAGCTCACCGGCGGGCTCGCTTGGCCCCGCTCGTCGGTCGCCGTCACCGCTAGCTGCGTCTGCCCCTCCTTCTGCCCGCGCAGCGTTAACTGCCACTTCCCTCCGGCATAGTTGGTCTGCGCCACCACCACCCCCGCCGCCGTGGGCGTCACCGCCAGCCGCACCGTGGCCGGGTCCTCGTCCGTCACCGTCAGCGCCACGGTGGTGGTCTGCCCCACCTCCAGCGTTTGC
>CAINDV010000813.1 GCA_903847485.1 uncultured Verrucomicrobiota bacterium | reverse complement strand
TTGGGTTACTGAACGGTCACACACCCTACTTCGCCGACGTGGAGTGGCAGGCGGCGGGGACGCCCCCAGCAGCCCCCACTGACTTGGTTGCCACGTCCATTTCCGACACCGAGATTGACCTGAGTTGGACGGACAACGCCACAGACGAGACCGAGTTCAAGATCGAGCGCAAGATTGGTCTGGGCGGCACCTACACCCAAATCGGCACGGCTCCCGCCGACGTGACCTACTATCAGGATCTCACCTGTTTCGCCGGCGTGCATTACTACTATCGCGTCAGGGCCAGCAACGGCTCCGGCGATTCGGCTTACAGCAATGAAGCCGATGCCACCACCACCGGCACGTACGTGGCCGGTTCGGCTACGTTGCGAGCCCTGCCGTTTAGCAATGTCAGCGCGACGGACGGGACGCTTTACACCAACCTGTCGAATCTCGGATATAACATATTGGAATACGCCAATAGTGTCAGCTATCCGAACGACGCGTACTGGTGGAGCGGCACCCCGACCTGCACGGTCGTGGGCAATGACACGAGGTACGATTTCTGTGGGATTACTTGGGATGGCACTTGGCGGGTTCCGCTATTCGGCGCGGGAGATCTGCGCGGCGGCACTGCCACGATCACCATCTCGCCCAATGTCAGCGGCGCGACCACTAACAAGATGGCGATGATCGTCAGCTCTGACGGCAACGGCGGCGCCACTTATACTTTGAACACCATCTCCGTCGGCTCGGACGTGTTTACCTTCAATCAGGCCGTGACCGTCAGCGGTAACAACAATGCCACCGTCGCCGAGTTTACCCTCGTCTTCTCGCCCGGCCAAACCATAGTGATGACGGTAAGTTATCCCTCGGTGAACTGGTCCGGGGTTTCGCTGGCCTTCGTTCAGGATGTCCAGCTCCCGCCGATCCCGGCGGTGCCCACCGGCTTGACGGCCGTCACCAATTCGCTCGCTCCGACCAGCGAGATTGACCTGAACTGGGCGGATACCGACCCGAATGCGATCAGCTTCCGGATCGAGCGCATGGGCGGCCAGGATCTGACCTTCAGGCAAATCGCGTTTGTTACGGGGGCCACCACGTACTCGGATATCGGGTTGACGCCGGCCACGCAGTACACCTACCGCGTCCGGGCGAGCAATGCCGGCGGCGACTCCGGCTACAGCAGCACGGCCACCACCACCACCGCGGGCGTTTATGTGGCCGGCACGGCCACGTGGAATTCAACGTTGTTGTACAATGACACTGATAACGTGATGCCCAACGCGGACGGCGAGCTCGATGCCGGTCTGAAGTCTCACGGCTACAACGTGCTGGTTTACCAATCTGGCACCCCGGGTTGTGCCGTCACTCCGAGCACACCATCCTGGTGGAGCGGCGTGCCGACCTACACCCAGGTGAGCGGCGCCAATAATACGGGAGGGGTTTACGGCAACTATGGCGGTGTTGTGTATAACTGGACGGGGGGCAATCCCCGGGTGGCGCTTGGCACTGGCCAATATGGATCCAGCACCATTAATAAGGTTAAGATCACCATCACCCCCAATAACCTGACCCGGATCACCAACACGATGGCGGTTGTGCTCACGACGACCGACCCGGGAGATGTCGGCACGGGGACGGGCAGCGCGACATTGGATTCCGTCCAAATCGGCGCCACCGTCATTCCCATTAATCAGACCCTGGCGGCCACGGCCAACAGTTCCCGCCCCGTCGGCATCGGTGTCGTTGGCGAAGTTCAACTGGCCATCCCGGCGGGCGAAACCGTCCAGGTGACGCTGACTTATGGCATGGGTGCAATCTGGTCCGGGGTTTCGCTGGCCTTTAAAAACAGCGCCCTCCCGCCGGCCCCCGCGGCCCCCAGCGGCGTAACCGCTGTCGCCGTTTCAGGCACCCAGATCAACGTGGGCTGGAAAATCAACGACACCAACGCAACCGGCTACTACATCCTCCGCAGCGACAATTCTGGAGGTAATCGCGCCTCGTCGCAAGGCAACGTGGCCGCCGGGATCGGCCGTTACAACAACACCGGATTGACGAGCGGCAGAGTGTATGCCTACATGATCGCGGCCCAAGGCGCCGGCGGTTGCTCTTACAGCAGCCGGGCCAACGGCAATCACTGGCCCAATACGCCCCCAAGCACTATGGTCACTGTCACCGCCGGCACATTGGTTTACGGCACGGCATGGACTGCGACGTCAGGAGGGGTGTGTGACCGTTCAGTAACCCAAAGTTGATAAGCAGGCTGGGCGCTCATTTTGTGGTTGCATATTGTAGCTATACAGATACATTGCCGCC
>CAINDV010000812.1 GCA_903847485.1 uncultured Verrucomicrobiota bacterium | reverse complement strand
GGTAGTCCTCAATCATACCCTACACTACAGGTAGGGGCAGGTTGAGTCAATTGGCGAGCCCAGTTGGACTATTGCAGTGCGGAGGACGCCGGGTCGCGCGGCGGGGAAACTGGTGAAGAATCCTCTACGGTGAGCGCGGATGGGGCGGCTCAGGGCGTGGTAGCGGGCGGGCCATTGGTCGCGTCCTTGAACTGCATCTCATTGGGATCCCAAGGGCCATAGTCCGCCTTGCTGCCGTCTTTGCGCCGGGCGGCTTGGGATTCCACTTCGTTGGCGATCTTCTGGTATCTCTCCCAGTCCGTCTGGAGTTCCACCTCGGCGGTGCGGATCAGCGGCATGCTTTCCTTCATCTTCGCGGCGGCAATGGCGGCGTCCTGCGGATTGGGCAGAACTGTGGGCCGGATGAGGATGATAAGCTCATTTCGAGTGGATAAGTTGCCGGTGGATCGGAAGAGCACCCCCAAGAGCGGTAAATCCATCAGGAAAGGCACGCCACCCCTTTTCTTATCGCTGTCGGAACTGATGAAGCCGCCGAGCACGATGGTCTCGCCGGTGCGCACCGACACCTTGGCCGAGACCGAGGTCTCCGTGGTAGAAGGCACGTCGCCGACGCCTTGTATGGTTACGGTGGCGCCGGGTCTGCTAATCTGCTGCTGGATTTCAAGCACAACCAATCCATCTTGGTTGATGAGTGGGACCACTTGGAGGGTGGTGCCAATGTTCATCTGCTGGATCTGCGAGTAATTGCCGCCGTAGCCACCGTAGGAAGTGCCCGTGGGATAGGGGCGCGTTTCGCCGGTGAAGAAAGTGGCTGGCTGGGCGTGGGAAGTTTGAATCCGTGGCCGTTGCAGCACGCTAACACGCCCGGCGCTGGCTTCGGCCTTCATGCGGAAATAAAAGTTTTCGTTGACCTTGCCAAGCCAGTTGAAGCTTCCCGTGACGTTCGTGCCGAGACTGAGAGGAGAGTCGCCTTGTGAGGTATTCGGGACATCGGCCTTCGTCCTCTGGAGTACGAAGTTGTTGCCGCCTTTCCCAAGATAGTCGAAAGCCAGATCGAAAGTGTCCGTGATTACCACTTTTAGGAGCAGCGCCTCGATCAGCACCTGGGGCGAGATGGTGTCCAGCTTGGAGATGATTTCCTTGATCATGATCATGTCCTGCCGGGTGGCGAAGACGAGGAGCTGATTGCTGTTTTCGTCGGCGAGGATTTTGTTCGGGCCGATGATCTGGAAATCGCCGCTGCTGGCCTTGGTGATGATCGAACGCAGGCGGTCGGAGAAGCTGCCGCCGGCCGCGCCGGGGACGCCGGGCTGGCCCATGGCCGACGCACCGCCGAACGGGGAAGCGCCGGGCATCCCCGCATTGCCACCCTGATAATTACCCATCCCGCCGCGCGCACCAAAGCCGGAGCGGCTGCTGCTGCCGCCGAAACCGCTGCCGCCGCCAAAGCCGCTGCTGCCGCGCGAGCCGCCGATGCCGCCGCCCATACCGCCCATGCCGCCCCCGCCGCCGGCACCGCCCACGCTGGTGCTGCTGCCACCGCCACCACTTAAGCTACTGAGCGCCGAGGCGATTTCGCTGGCCTTGGCGTATTTGATCGGAATGACCTCTTGGACAAATTCCGCCGGCATCGCGATGTCCACCATTTCGATGATTTGCAGCATGCGCTTCACGTTCTCCGCAAAGTCACGCAGCACCACCACGCCGCTGCCTTCGATGGGGACGACGCCGTTGGGCATCTTCCCGAAGGGCACCAGCACCGGCTGGATTTCGCTGGGCTTCACATACTTCAACTGCACGATGCGGACGACGTATTGCGCGGCTTCGGGCAGGTTGGTGGCGTCCAGCGTGCTAATCTGGGCGGCCTCCTGCAACGCATTGGGCGTCTGGACGACCTTCACGAATTTCTCGCCCACCGGGATTGTGGTGATGCCATTCATCGCCAGCACCGTGTCCATCGCGTGGATCATTTCGCGGCGCGTCAGCGGGGTCTGCGTCCGCAGGGTGATCTGTTGCGCAGGTAGTGCGGCGGGCCGCAGAATGGTCCGCCCGAGAAACTCCGCGTAGAAGGTGAGGAAGGTGTTCAAATCCACCGCCGGGAAATCCATCCGGTTGGTCGCGGGGTCATTGGCATCGTTCAAAGCTGGCAGGCTCAAGGCTCCGGCCGAGGCGGGTGCCGACAGCGCGGTGGGGGCACCGGCAGGAGCGCCGGCGGGAACGGCAGGAACGGCGGCGGGCGGTTGCAGCGGCAGCGCGGCGGGTGGCCGCGTGGCGGGCACAGCCGCTGGCGCGATCAGGGCCGGGGCGTTGGAGCCGACACGACCGGCCAGGCGGTCCTGATACTGGCGGCGCAGCGTATCCAAACGGTTCGAGTTGGCGGCGTTCGTGGCGGCCGCATCGGGAACGCCGCCGACCGGGATGGCACGGGCCAGCGGGGCCGCAGGCAGAACCGGCAAGGCCACCGGCGGCGGCCCCGGGGGCGGCGTGCCGGGCGGGGCTTCGGTGGGCGAATCCTGCGCGCTAACGGCGGCGCAGGCTAGCAGTAGAATGGCCAGGAGAGTTTTCATGGCAGTGCGATGGGAAGGAAGAGCGGGCGGTTGGAGAGGAGGATGGGAGGAAGAAATCCGAAATCCGAAATCCGAAAAGGATACTCGGCGGCGCTGGTGGAACTGACGCCAGGCGGCTCAGACGCGACAGCAAGCGGAAGCTTCGCATAACGGGGGGAAGCGTTTCCGAAACCGAAACTCACAATTGGAAGAACCCCCACCGTTCGGAATTCCTTTCGGATTTCGGGTTTCGGATTTCCGGTCCACTCGCTCGGCCGCAGTTCGCCAGGCGAGGCGCCTGGCGGGACTATCGCGGGCGAGGACGCCCGCGCCACTAGCGGAGCGCCGACATGCTTGGCGGCTTGGTGTGAACGTGCGCCCCACACGCCGACAAGAATGTCGGCGCTCCGCCAGCGCGCAGGACAGACACGCCGGCCGCCAGTCTCTTCTCCGGGCTGATGCGAGTGGTTGTGAAGTTTCACGGTTGGGGAGGCTGGCCAGTGGGCGGACTGCCCGGCGGCGGGCGGTTGGGCGGCACCGGGAACTTGGGACCGTTTGGTGGTGTACCGGGCGTTTTCGGCGCGGCGGGCTTGGGTTTGACCGTCGCGGCGGGCGCATTGGTGGAGGAACCGCCGAACCAGCCTTTCACCTTACTCCAGGCGGACGGACTCGCGGCAGCGGCGTTAGTGCCGCCGGGCGGGCGGACGGCAGTGGCCGGCGCGCGGTTGGTCAGCGGCTTGCTGACGGCAGGCACGGCTGGCTTCGGGGTGGCGGCGGCGGGCTTGGGGGACGGAGCAACGGTTTCAGCGGCTGGCTTGACGGCGGGAGCGGTGGAAGCAGCTCCCTTGACGGGCACTTTCTTCTGGTAGCTGGCGACGAGGGTGATGTTGCCGCCAAGATTGAAGCGCGGTTGGTCCGGGCGGAGCGCCAGCTCGCGGACTCGAATGAGCGACTGGCCAGCGCCAAGGTTGTAGAGGAAATCCACCAAGTTCGTCTCGGTGGTCTGGACACTGATGGTTTGGAGCTGTTCCAGGAAGAAGATGCTGTTCGTCTTGGTGGTGGCGCGGGAGAAGGTGGTGACGTTTACGCCGCTGGCCGCCGCCTGCTGCTGGATGGCGCGCTGAAACTGCGCGCCTTGGTCTTCTGTCGGCACTTCGGGGTTGTCCTTCTCGTATTCCTGGAGGCGGGTTTTGTAGAGGTCGGTCTGCTGTACCTTCCGTTCGTATTTCACGAGGTCCAGGCGGGCCTTATCCAGCTTGACGGACGCCAGCGCCAGGTCGCCGAAGTGCGGCCAGACGAAGATCAGGTTCAGGACGATGAAGACCGTGAAAGCGACCAGCACCACCAACCGGCGCTCGCCGGGGCGGAGGTTCAGCTTGTCGAGGAAGCGCATCATAGCGATTCCCCCTGTTTCAGTTCGCAGGTGAAGCTCCAGGAAACATCGTTGCCGGCGGGGTTCTTGCGGGAGATCAATTCCTCGACCTTGGCGAAGAGCGGTTGGCCGTTCACTTGGTATTTGCGAAGCTTGCCGTTGAACTCCATGAGCTGCAACACCTGATCCGCGGACGCCGTGCCGCTGAGCACGAGTTTCTTGCCGTCGCGGAAAGCCAAGTCTTGAAGCACCGCGCCGTCGGGCCAGAGTTCGGCGGTGGCCTTCCAGCAATCGAGCGCGGCAAACTTGAGATCCTGCCGGTCCTTGAGCACCTGGAAGCGCGCCTCCAGTTGCAGCGCGTTGGTGTAGGAGTTGCCCAGCGCCTTGACGTAGCTCTGCTGGCGGTTGACCCGGTAATACTGACCGCCGACAAGGGCGAAGTAGATCAGCGTGCCGGCGACGTAAAGGCCCAGCACCGCGAAGAGGCCGCGCATCCAGAGGCGGTCCACGAATTCCTGCTGGTAGCGTGTGGCGTAGTCGGAGGGAAGCAGCCCGATGTCGGCGGGCGCTACGGCCGCGCGGCGGGCGGTGCTCAGGGCGAGTTCGGCGACCGGTTGTGGCGGGCTGACGCGCACCGGCAGGCCAAGCGAAGCGCGGAGAACGGGTTCCCACTCGGCGGCGACTTCGGGACCGGCGACCAGATTCAAGTCCGGCGAGCCTTTGAACCAGCCTTCGACTTCGCCGGCCCAGGCCATTTGAGTAAGCTGGGCCGCCAACGCCTCGGCGCGGTTGGTGACGGCGGGTGCGCCAATCAGGCCGAGGTGCTGCAACGAGCCGCCCAACCACCACGCCACCAGCGCCGTGTCCGCACCGCCGAGTGCGCCGGGATAAATCCACGCGCCGTCTCCAGTAGCACGGGTGCTGGCCAACTGGTCCACGACCGGCAATTCCAAGCGGTCGGACAAAAATCCTTCGCCTTCGAGCTTGCCGAGAAACTTCTCCACCTGCTCGCGCGGGGCGATAACGACGATGATGCTCTGCGGTTGCTCCGGCGTGTGCGGCAGCAGGTGCAGGCTCCAAGCGATCTGGGCCACCGGCAGCGGCGAGAGCTTTTCCAACTGCAACTCCACCATCGAGCGGGTTTCTTCCAGGCTGGCCTGGGGCAGGTGGAGGACACGCAGGAAGACTTGTTCCGCCGGGAGCCAGGCGACGTTGAGCTTCTTCTGCCAGAGGGTGCGGAGGCTTCGGGCGACAACGGCGGCGGGGAGCGGCTTGCCAGTCGGGACTTTCAGTTCGCCAGCGGGGACGAAGTCGTCCTTGCGAGCGTTGAACTGCCAGACCGCGCGCGGTTCGGCGGCAGCTTGAAAGACGTTGCAGGAATGCCAGCGCGACATGTTAGTGGGGGAAGGAAGGGAAAATCCGAAATCCGAAGTCCGAAATCCGAAGGAAATCCGAAATCCGAAATCCGAAGACCGAAGACCGGAGCGCCGGCCTCCGGCCCGGCGTGTTACGCGTAAGCCGGTTCGGGCCGGGCC
>CAINDV010000811.1 GCA_903847485.1 uncultured Verrucomicrobiota bacterium | reverse complement strand
CCCATCGGGAGCCACTGACCGGAAAGCCGGATGCGGGAAATCCGCCCGTCCGGTTTGGGAGGGCGGGGAGGAGTTTCCATCTCCTCTCCGACCCTCATCCGAACCGCCACGCCTGCGGCTCAACGTGCCCGGCCTCACCGCCGCCGAGCGCCTTTACCTCGCTGCCATCTTCAACAGCTTCGCGGCCGACTACCAGCTTCGCCAGAAGATTACGAACCACCTTTCTTTCTTCTTCATCTACCAGCTTCCCGCCCCCCGCCTGACCGCAACGGACGCCGCGTTTGCCCCGATCGTGCAACGGGCGGCGCAGTTGATCTGCACGACGCCGGAGTTTGACGAGTTGGCGCGCGAGGTATTTCCCCTTTTCTCCGTAGCAGCCGACGTGAGTCGGCTCACTTCTCCTTCGGGGAAAGAGCTAGAGCCGACTCACGTCGGCTGCTACTGGAAGGAAATCGGCGTCACGGCCGCCGCCGCCCGCGCCCAGTTGCGCGCCGAACTGGACGCCCTGGTCGCCCACCTCTACGGCCTGACGGAAGCCGAATTCACCTACATCCTCACCACCTTCCCCCTAGTCTCCCAAGGCGTCAAAGACGCCACGCTCGCCGCCTACCGCGCCGCCGCCCCGGAGCGCGAGACAAGCGCCCGCATCAATGACCCTTCCTCCCTCAACCCTGCCGAAATCAGACCGGTGGAGGAAACACCTGAACGACTGTGAGCACACCTCTCACAAGACAGTAAACAACAAACAATGATCCCCGTTCCTCTATGAAAACACCCAACTGTAGTCTTAAACGAGTCACACTAGCTGACAAAATTCAACTCTTCATAGCAGCTTTAACCGCCTCGGCAGCAGTTTTCTCGCTGATGGCGGCGTGTGCCGCCAAGAGTGCTGTTGTAGCTCAAGCCAGGGCCACGCTCTACCAAGCGGCTCTCCAGGTGGAGAGAAACGCAATTGACCACCCCTGGCTGCACGCCCTCGGCTGGCCGAGCGTTAAAATGCCAGCTTCCCAGACAGCATCAAACTACTTCAGTGGTTCCTTGCAGGCTCTTACTGGTGAATCCTGTACTGAGCTTACCAATCTCACCAGCCTAGCCGGCTTCATCACAGACAATGCGGAAAAGGTAAACACAAACCGACTGAGATGCCTCCAAATTGCATCGGCCCACATTTCCATGGTCTTGGACAACACTGAAACGGCTTTTCTTTTCTGGAAGAATGACGTGATTGAGGAAACCGAGTGGCAAATATGGTTGAATGGCTGTGACCTGATTTCTCCCCATCCGCTCTACCTCAACGTGCTGAAAGCCGGCGCCTATCACCCCGACTTCCTCACTTTCATGAAGCGCCGCCTGATAGAAGCCCCAGCCCCTTCTGACGACGTCGACACGCGTATGGTCGTCGAAGCCTACTGGCCGGAGCTTATGCAGGAAGTCGGAAGGTAAGCCAACAGCAAAGCGCCAACCTCGGATCTTCCCAGTTCTTGGGATACATCTCCACCACTGGCGCGCCGCCGCAGTGGGGAAGCGACAGCCCTGTGAACAGAGGCTCAGGTTTACCCAACTACGCCCGCGCAACTGCCGCGCAGGGGTCGCTGTCTCACCAACCCCTCGCGCCGTTTGCGACGAAATCCACCTGCACTGGTAGGCGGCTGAGCAACCGCACGCCGACGGTTGGCTGAGCTTCGCCCCGGCTTCCATGACGGAAGTGGACGAAGCGCAGGAAGCCGAGTTGAGTTTCGGCGGCGCGCTGGTTGTGGCCGGCTGCGACGCTCGGATGTTGGAGCGCCTGCTCACCCCGCTGACCAAGCCCTACTGTTACCGTCTGAGCCGGATTTACTACGATTGGGCCGTCCAAGCGTGGCGGTTGCTGCCCATCGCCAAGGAACCGCCGGCGGAAGCGGACTTCGCCGAGTTGCTGGGTGCCCTGAAACCACTGGAGAACTGCAACAACTGAGTACAATACCTTTTACCTGGCGAATGGACGGGGAGCGGTCGTTCAAGGCTTACAGGAAAAGTTCATTCTGTCGTGAGTCTGCGGGCTTTTCCCGTGCGGCCGAGTATTCCTCGTGCAGTTGCAGGTTGGGAAAAGCCTCCTGCGCCAGTTTGATGAACTCCGGGTCTTTGAGGCACTCGAAGGTAACGCCCTTGTAACGCACGCTGACGCGCATGTCATCGGCAACCCTGGCCACCTCTTCAAACGGCTTGGCCAACTCGGCCAACAGCCACTGGCGTAGCCGCGCGTCGCGATCCGGGCGTCCCGTGAACTGGCGGCATTCCTCGGGGGGACGCCGTCTCAGCGCCGGCAGCAGCATGTCCACGAGCGTGGTTTTGTTTCGCTCGGCCACGGCGCGGAATTCGGTGCGGACGGTGTCTCGGAAGTCGTCCAATGCCTTTTCCAGTTCCGCGACGGCCTGCGCAAACTTCGGCTTGTCTCCCCGGCGGATGATGCTGCCACCGAAGCCCCGCACGGGCCGCGTGAACTGCTTGTCGATCTCCCGCTTCCGCTGCTCCAGCTTGTCTTTCGCTGCCAGCAGCGTCTTGTCCACGTCCAACCTGAACAAGCTGTGGATGTTGCTCGACGCCAAACCCATGACTTCTGGCGGAATGGGCACCTCCTGCCGCTGGAGTTGAATCTTCTCCAGGCCGAACTCCACGAACTCCACCTGGCTGTTGAATACCAGCACCGGCCGCGAGATGTCGAACGGCATCGGCGGGTTCGCCTTCAAGTTCTCAGCCAAAGCCTTTACCTGCGCTTCCGGCACTTTGTCCAAACCGATACGCTGGGTCGCCTGTGCCTCCGGGCCGATGTCGAGTTCTCCGGCGAGCTTCTCTGGTGGGCTCGCCAATACAATGCCGTTGGGGTGTAATCGCGAGTTGACCGGGTCGGCAATCAGCAGCGGGGTCGGCGTGTAGATCAACGTGGTTTGGTCGCTGACGACTATGCCGATACGCAAACCCGGTTGGTGGCAGACCATTGCGCCCAACTCGGTCGCCGTCTTCTGCAACATTTCCAAGCCGTCGAGCGTGCCGTAACCCAGGCGGCATACCTCCGGGTCCACGTCCAAGATCACCGACACGGCGTCACGCCCAAGGGTCCGCCATGCCGTGGCCAATGCGGTTGCCACGCCTTTGGAGACACCCGGAGCTGCGAACACCAGTCGTTTCGATGCTTCTGACTGGCGAGTGACGGTTTCATGCGGCTTGGCGCAGGTCGTCCGCGAGCAAATCGGGGCATCTGGCCCAGCAAATTCGCGGGGCCACGAATTTCTTGAACGCATGGGTTATTGGCAAAGACACGAGAAATTGGGGCCAGT
>CAINDV010000810.1 GCA_903847485.1 uncultured Verrucomicrobiota bacterium | reverse complement strand
GTTGGGCGGGAGTAAGAGCGGGGTATCGCGGTCAATTGCAATCAAGCGGGCAGCCATGGCTAGATCAGACGCCGGGCGTGCGCGCCGGTTCAAACAAAATGCAAGAAACCTGCGGTTTCTAAGTCCGACAGGCTCCTAGTGTGTTTTCGCTGAACTGTGGCGACGGCGTTCGATGCACCGCCAGCTTGAACTTGAGCGCCATTGCCAGCTTGCCCGCGCCACAGCTACCGAGCGCCGTTGTCTTTGAATGGACAGGCACACCCACCCGGAAACACTGGCGGCCATACTTCGCTTGGGTGCAAACCGTCTGGCAGGTTGTCGCGGACATGTCCCAGAAGAGAATTCTTCACGTGATGTCACCGCCCAAAGGAAAGCCGGTCGTGGTAGCCTATATCCCCGGAGCGCCGCCGCAGCACGTTTCCCCATGATTGCCACGGCCATCCGCGCCGCCGCCTACGTGGCGAAGATGCTCCCGGCAATCGCCGGTAGTGGCGGACACGCCGCGACGTATGCCGTCGCCTGCAAACTGGTAGAGTTTGGACTGGGGGAGACGGAAGCCCTCGAGGTTTTCCAAGGTTGGAACTCGACACACTGCCAACCCCGCTGGACGGAAGGCGAGTTGAGGCACAAGCTGGCCGATGCTTTCCGGCACACGGCCCCCCGCGCCGACCTCGCAGAAGCCCGCCAGAGCGCCCCAAGATGGCGACCGCTACCAGAACACCCCACAGAGGCGAAACGGCCCGCCCTGCCTGCCCACCGCACAGGAACCGCCGCCGAAATCGGCCAACTTGCGGCGCTCAGGGGACTTGGCACCGACGGCTTGCGGCTGGCAGAGAGCAAAGGCTTGTTGCGCTTTGGAGAGTTCAAGGGCGCCGCCGCTTGGTTCATTCTCGACAGATCCTGCAGGGTCGCCCAGGCCCGGCGCTTGGACGGCCGCAAATGGGGCGAGAATGTGAAGGCATGGACGTTGACCGGCAGCCAAGCCACTTGGCCAGTCGGCACCGAGGAAAGCGCCCCCTTCCCGATTATCGCATGGTGCGAAGGCGGCCCCGATTTACTCGCCGCGTGCCAATTCATTCTTGCCGAGGAACGCGCCGCCAGTGTCGCCCCCGTCGCCATGCTTGGCGGTTGCTCAAAAATCCACCCTGACGCCCTTCCCCACTTCGCCGGAAAGCGCGTTCAAATCTTTCGGCACCTTGATGCCACCGGAGACGATGCCGCCAACCGTTGGGCAGAGCAGCTTGCCAGCGTAGGAGCAACGCCGCGCGCCTTTGATCTTGCGGGATTGCACCGAGCCGACGGCGAACCCGTAAAGGACTTAAACGACCTTGCTTTGATTTCCGCAGACGATTTCGAGAACGACCGCGCCCTTTGGACTATCCTCCCATGAAACCAACATACGACACCGACGAGCACCCCGAACAGCCCACCGCGAACCCCCGCGAATACACTCCGCCAAGTATCGCCCAGGAGGAAGACGACGACGACGCGCCGAGCTTGCAGCTCGAGTACCAGAAGCCGCCCATTGAGCGCCTGCCCTACCCGGTTGCCGACTACGTTGCAAAGAGCGCAGAGGCTATCGGTTGCGACCCCAGCATGGTGGCACTGCCAACCCTTGCAGCTATCGCCGCCGCCATCGGTGATAGCCGAGCGGTAGAAGTGAAACCCGGGTGGATTGAATTCTCGATTCTGTGGACACTGGTAATCGCGCCATCCGGAGCACACAAAACCCCGGCAATGAAGGCGGCAATGGATGGAATTGACGACGAACAACGAAAGTCTTTTGAACGTTGGAACAAAGCAGACACACAATATCAGGAAGCACTTGCCCGCTACACCGAAAAGAAGGAAGTCCCGCCCCCACAACCCCCACAGCTTGAAACCTATTGGATAGGCGACGCCACGATTGAGGCGGTGCAGGACAGACTAGCCACCAACCCAAGAGGACTACTTCAGAAGAGAGACGAGCTTTCCGGATGGCTTGGAAGTTTCGACAGATACAACAACGGAAACGAGCTTCCGCAATGGCTAGAGTTCCATTCTGGGAACGCCGTTAGAACCGACCGAAAAGGAGCCAAGCCGCTTTACGTGCCTAGGGGACTTGTGAGCGTCACCGGGACGATTCAACAGCCAGTTTTGCAAAAGCAGCTTTCTGGGACAGGAGACGACGCCGAGAACTACAACAACGGACTTGCGGCACGATTCCTCATGGCAATGCCAACCGAGCAACTCCGATGCTGGCGGGAGGAAACCGTTCCGCCCCAATTCAGAAAGCTCTTTCGCGATTTGTTCGCGAGCTTACTAGCATTGCGCCCAAACATTGACCAAGAGACCGGACGTCGAGAACCAATCTTGCTGACATGGGTGGCGCCGGCCAAGGAGATGTTCATTGCGTTCGTGAACAAGAACGGCCGAGAGATGCGAGCCTTTCGACTGGCGAGTGACGGTTTCATGCGGCTTGGCGCAGGTCGTCCGCGAGCAAATCGGGGCATCTGGCCCAGCAAATTCGCGGGGCCACGAATTTCTTGAACGCATGGGTTATTGGCAAAGACACGAGAAATTGGGGCCAGT
>CAINDV010000809.1 GCA_903847485.1 uncultured Verrucomicrobiota bacterium | reverse complement strand
ACTGGCCCCAATTTCTCGTGTCTTTGCCAATAACCCATGCGTTCAAGAAATTCGTGGCCCCGCGAATTTGCTGGGCCAGATGCCCCGATTTGCTCGCGGACGACCTGCGCCAAGCCGCATGAAACCGTCACTCGCCAGTCGCCAACTGAACACAACAAATCAACCAACAAACAACACACACACCATCATGAGAAAAACAGAATACAGCATCCAATCGGTCAAACATCAGCGTGGCCTGGTGATCGGCATCGGCGGCACCGGGGCGGAATGCCTGGTCGGCAACCGGCGTGGCATGATCGATAGGAATGGGAATCTGGAGAACGTGCCGATGATCCGCTACCTCTACCTCGACACCGATCCGAAGTGGTGGCAGGAGCACCAATCGCGAGTGGAGAAGCATATTCGCCTCTCGGATCAGGAATTCGTGGACATGCAGTTCCCTGGTGCGTCGGAGTTGTATCGGGGCATGAAACGCGGCAACTACCCGCACTACGATTGGTTCGACCTGCCGAAGCTCGAAAACCTCAAGAGCGTGACGGACGGAGCCGGCACGGTCCGCCAGATGGCCCGGCTCGCCTTTTGGTTCCACTATGCCAAGATCCGCGACGCGATCGAGAGTCAACTCCGTGCGCTCAAACCCGACTCGGTGGCCACGTACATGCGGACTCACCACGGGATTCAACTTGATGAAGGCATCAATATCTACATCGTCGCCGGCCTCGGCGGTGGGACTGGCTCCGGTCTTTGGTTGGACACGGCCTACCTGGTTCGGAAGATCCTCACGGACATGGGCATAACCGGTTCGAATCAAATCGTCGGATATGGTGTGCTGCCCCAAGCCTACAAGGACCTGACGGGCGCGAATGCACTCGCGAATGGATACGCAATTCTCAAGGAGCTGAACTACTACAGCTACCTATACTCATCGACCAACCAACTCGCCCCTGTGTTTGGGGAGCCGACTTGGGAAGCTGATTACCTCCGCGATACGATCAACAGGGTCGCGTTCAAACGGCAGCCTCCGTTCGAGTATTGCTACCTCGTTGATGCCCGCAATGCCCATGTGGACCTGCATCGCAAGGACATCTACCACATGATTGACTCGGCGATTTACCACGAGTTCACGGGGAGCTTCGCGACCTTCAAACGGGCGCTGCGAGCCAACATCAAGAACCAGTTGACGCAGAATGATCGTGCCGACTGCCCAATTGGGTTCATGAGCTTTGGCCAGTCCACCGCCATGGTGCCACTCCCTGAAATCCGGCAGGTGCTCGCCCACCAACTCGCCCTCCAAGCCGTGCAGGAGTGGATCGACAAGAAGGCGAAACCGGTAAAGGCGATCATTGCGGCCGATGCTGCGGAGGACGACCTTGCGCAATCCGTGGTGGGATCGATCCGAACTAAGGCCCGCGAACAATCGCTAGTCGGGACAGTGCGCGGCTGGCTGGTGCGGGATTTCCTGAAGGCCAACGGCCTTAATCAGACTGGCGTGTTCGCGACCGTCGTTCAGGAACACCAGGAACGGCTGACGGATACGCCTTACTCGCTGGCCGAGGGGGTGAAACAGGAGTGGATCGCCGAGAACTGGCCGTTCGACATGTTCATTGGCCGCGTCACAAACGCCTGGGAGAAGTGGCGCACCGACTTCAATGACGAAGGCGCGGACCGCATGCAGTGGGGCGAGAGGATTCGCAAGCTCGAAGCGAACAAGGTTGCAGCCCTGAAGACCTACAAGAAGCTCTTCCGGGAGGAGGCTTACAAGCTGTTCGAGGATTCCGCCCAGTTCGGCCCGGCCTGGGCTGTCTGCGCCCTCCAGCAGCTCAAGTCCGGTCTTGGACAACTGAAGCAGATCCTCGTCAGCGAGGCCGGCAACGCCAACGCGATCGCCAACGCTTTGGGCGACGTGTATGTGATTGATGCCGTCACCGGCAACAAGGGGCCGTCGCTTTCCGCCATCATCGAGGCCAAGGCCAGCAAAGACCTGGCACGTCTGGACGAAGTCGTGAGGGAGTGGTTCGTCATCGGCAAGCGCAAGATAGTCTGCGATGCCGCCTACCAATACCTCCAAACCTGTGCCCATTGGTGTCGCTCCAAGGTGGAGGAACGGGCACGTCGCGAGGCCGCAGAACTGATGGATCTGGTGGTGCAATTCCTCGGAGAACTGGAGGAGGAGTTGATCAGTCACGCGGCGACTCTCGCCAACCTGGAGGGAGAGCTTCTCAAGCAAGCTCGGGCCTGGAACCAGAAGGCCACACAAAGTCAGAATGTGGGCACCCTCCTGTATGACGCCGGCTTGCTCGAAACGTTGGAGTCCATACTGCGTCAGCGGCGGGGCGACCAGTATTCGGCGAGCATGGTTTCGCAGAAAGCCCTGCAAGCGACCGGCCAAAACCTGCGGGATCTACAGCACGCGGATGTGCCCGTCTTGATGGCCAGACTCGTTGAGGCGGCACTGGAAGCTGTGGGAGACTTGACCGAAACCGGCCTCGAAGACACCGAGTTCGCGGCGCACGACCTGCTGTCGGCCTCGCACAAGGGCGACGATACGCTCGACAGCTCGCTTCGCGAAGTGATTCGGAAGAGTGCTCCCTACATCCGCCTGACACCGGCTGTTGAAGACGGTGGCTGGAATCCCGGAAATGACCTCCTCTCGATTGACGGCGCCGGTTTGCGTGGAGGCGGCATGAAGGACAACGACCCGGACAAGGATCACGCCCGTGTCATCGCTAGCCTGGCTCGAAATGGCTGGAACGTCCGAGATGGTGTCCGCGCCGTCGAGGACGGCAGCCAGATCATGTTCTTCCAGGAGTGTGGAGGCTTTCCGCTTCGCGCGCTGCAGGGCGTGGTGGAAATGAAGGAGTCCTACGAGCAGCATCGGAAACAGGCGAACACCACGCCGCTCCACATCGTGAAGGACGACATGGCCGAATGCTACCCAGACCTCTTCCCGCCCCAATCGGAGGTGTTGGAGCGGGCGCGCATGGTGCAAACGGTCTCGATTCCACTGGGATTCATTTCCCAGCGCGACTTCCCTTCTGTGAGCGGAAACGGCGCGCCGAACCGGCTCTACGCCTTCTTGCGCCACATCAAAGAACTGGGCGAAGAGCAACCCATGCCGTTGGGCAAGACCGTGGAGGCGGTTGGAATCAAGTTGGCGAACAACCCGGACCTTCTGTCCGAAATCGAACACGCCATCGAAACCGTCATGGGTGGGGCGGGTCCGGGGGATCGCGGCAAGTTCGCAGGACAACTGCGGCAATACCTCAACCAGAAGACCGACACTCTGAGGGCCGAGTCTGCTGGCTGTGATCCGCAGAATAATCCCGCTTACGTAGCCGAGCGTGAGCGGGTTTTGGCTTTCATGCGGAAGCATGGTCTGAAGGTCGGAGGTGGGGAGGAAGCGCCGGTGATGAGCCAGCGCTTCCCGGTCGGGGCCGACGGCTTCGGCCGCTGACCGAATTACGCCGCGAGAGGTGGGCGATCCTGCCTCTCGCGGCCTTTGTCTCCAAACGCGGCAATCCAGCGACCGGTTGTTTGCCGCGCCTTTGCTTGGAACCCGCCTGAGATCCACGCGAAACCGACAACCCCTCAAAACCGATGAACCCACCGACCGAACTAAGCCTGCCCAGAGTGCGATGCCTGGAATGTGGTCTGAACAATCCGTGCAGCGTTCCGTCCTGCGAAACTTGCGGAGCAATGTTGCCTCTGTTCGCCGAAACTGCTGGCCGAGATGCGCCGGTTCGCGCTACTTGGAACGAAGGATCTGCGACATCACAGCCTGCTGGGATGCAGCCCTGGCCCTGGGATGCCCCCGTCATCGGTGCTCCCATCATGACAAAGCCAAACAGGCAACCTCCCCCCACAGCACCTCAGCGAGAGGCAGGTTCGAGACCCAAGAGCGACCTGACCGGGCGGGTGATTATGATGGAGGCGCCGCACCAAGAGAAACCGGATTTCGATTGGTATAGGTTCTTCACCAAGCTCATGTGGTTTCTGCTGTTGGTCGCTTCACCGTTTCTGTTGCTTCACGCAGTGTTGGTGAAGCTCGGAGCACTCCCGGCCCTCTTGGCGGTCGCCGGGATGATCTATCTCCTCCGGTTCATCACGCCGACCAGCCTGCTCTCCCTGCTGCATCTGCACGCCGTGCTCAGTCCTTTTCGCCGACAGGAGCGAGAGATGGTCCCGGTTCGGTATTTTCGAGTGCGCGATGACGATGAAATCGAATGGATGGTTCGAGTCAAAGGGGATTTCCGCCTCGGAAACATCTCAACGGACGATCTGGTTTCCCTGCGGGGGAGATGGCGCGGAGGGACTTTGTTCGTCATACGCGGCTACAATCATCGCACCCGCAGCCGCATCGGGATTCAGAACTCATATTCCTGGATCGGCTTTGTCGTCACCGTCACCGTCATTCTCGCTCTGGTCTGCTTCTTCTGGGAACCAAGCCGTGCTCTGATGCACAAGATGCAAGAACTCGGAGGTCGGCCATGAACATCATCGAACGCATCCAACTCCTCGAAGGAACGAAAATCGAAAGCCTACTGCCCCAGCAGCCGGCGCAACACTTCGGCGCACGCTGGGGCTTCGTCAAGGTGCTGAGCATCGCACGGTCGCCAGAACCCACCGGAGCACTGCCTGGCAGTCTGTTTCAAGCCCAGCAAACCTTCGTGTCTGGCCTCAATGCTGCCGGTTGTCCCTGGGGATTTCTGGTTACGGGCGCCGCCGCGGGCATTTCGGTTTACTTCGCGCTGCCCGGCCCCGGCGATCTGCGCTCCATCTGGGAGCCACGCTTGTCTTCCTGTTTTCCTTGTTCAGAGTTCAGCGGAGCTGACGACTCCGCCGGGATTGAGCGGCGCGTCTCAGCACTGGGGCAGGTCGTGATTCTGACCGGGAATCCTTCAGTTGGCACGGCTGGCGGGGAATCGCCGCACTCCCAAGGTCTGACTGGTGCCTGGCTGGAGACGTTGCTCCGAAACATGGCTGGCCGGCATTTCGCCTATGTGGTCCTCGCCCGGCCCGTTGCCCAGGATGTCATCCAAGGATCTTTCAACTGGCTCGCGTCTGAAGAACGCGAGCTGGTTTCCAATTTCCAGCGCCGGGGTTCAGCCGAAGAGAACAACCATCCGCAAGCCAGGCATTGCCTCGAACTCCTGCGGGCTGCCCGGACCAATCATCAACTCGGTCTGAGTCTTGGAATGTGGGATGTCCAAGTTTACCTTCGCACCCAAACGGCGGCGGACCTTTTCTTCGGTCGGCAGGCTTTGCACTCGGCGTTCTCTGGCGCCGGCAGCCGGCCACAGCCTATTCGTGTGCAACCCTGCACGAACTGCCAGCGCACCGGGAGCACTCCCCTGGAGACCCGGCTGAACACCGTCGAAACCGTCGCGCTCACCAAGCTCCCGGAGGAAGAGTCCTCCGGTTACCAAGTGCGGGAATACGTCCGGTTTGCGGTTTCAGCGCCCGTTGTTGGCGCTGGCGCGAAGGTGGACATCGGCACCGTGCTCGACGGTGGAAAACGGACGGCGAACTGGTTCTCGATTCCTCTGACCGATCTTGCCCGGCACGCCTTGGTGGTGGGTGCCAGCGGCTCAGGCAAAACCAACACCTGCCAGCACCTGCTCTTACAACTGTGGAACGAGTATCGCACGCCGTGGCTGGTTATTGAGCCGTCCATGAAATCCGAATACCGCCGCCTTCTGCGATCGAGCCTCGCCGACGACCTTCGCATCTTCACCTTGGGAGATGAAAGCGGCGTGCCGTTTCGATTGAACCCGTTGGAGGTCGTGCCCGGAATCCAGGTTCAGACGCAGATTGACGGCGTGCTGTCCCTCTTCGGCGCTGCCTTTGGTTGGGTTTCTCCGATGCCCGAAGTCTTGAGTCTGGCAGTGCATCGGCTCTACCTCAACTGTGGGTGGGACTTGGTCCAAGGGACGCATCCGAAGGGCTACGCACAAGAGGCGCAGCCCACCCTGTCGGACTTGCTGCGGATGATTCCTGCTTTCGTGCAAGAATTGGGCTACAACGCTGAAATCTCCTCCACGATTCGGGCCGGTCTCATCACCCGCCTTTCCAGCCTGACCTCCGGTGGGAAGGGGCGGATGCTGAACTCTGGCGTCTCAGTGCCGTTTGATGACCTCCTGTCCAAGCCGGCAATTCTGGAATTGTCGGCCATCGGGAATGACGAAGAAAAAGCGTTCATCCTCGGCGCGATTCTGATGCGCCTCGCCCATCACCGTCAGTCCGCTGGCCTGACCGATGGCCGGCTTCAGCACGTCTTGCTGATTGAAGAGGCCCACCGGTTGCTCGCCGCCGCACCGGCGCACTCGGTCAGCGACATGGCCAATCCCCGGGCCAAGGCGGTGGAAACATTCTGCAATCTCCTCGCCGAAGTGCGCGCGTATGGCCAGGGGGTTGTTGCCGCCGAGCAGATCCCCAGCAAACTGGTGAGCGATCTCCTGAAAAACGTCAACCTGAAGATTGTTCACCGCCTGCCCGCTCAAGAGGATCGAAGTCTCGTCGGCGGCACCATGAATCTGACACCCGGCCACGAGCGCTTTCTGGCAACCCTGCCGGCTGGCCAAGCAGTCGTCTTTGCGGAAGGGCGGGAATTGGCCTGTCATGTGGCGATGCCAAACACTTCGTTTCAACTGCGGCCAAACTCTGCCGTGCCGACCAAGGCGGAAGTCGTCCAGCACATGCGGATGAGGTTGCCACAAATGCCCCGAACAACAGAGACGCCGGGGTGCATGTCGAACCCATCGACTCACCCAGGCATCCCGCCTTGCCCCGGTTGCGCAAGCGGCGGATGCACCATCAGACCTGCGATTCTTCGAGCGATGGCCGCAGACAATCTGGCTCCAGGCTTTCAGAAGGCCGCCGGGAAGGGCTGGGATGTCCTTTGGGATTTCGGCCTCGCCACCTCCTCTCGGATCGCCGTCAACGACAAACCTCAAGCAGCCTACTGCCTGTTGATGAACATCGCAGCTTTCGGGCGGTTCGGGGAGGCAGCACTCGAAGAAATGAGAACCAACCTCAGCAGAAACCGCGACAGCACCACCACCGCAGTCCAACCCCAGGAGATCACTCATGCCCAATAATCCCATTGAGAACGCAGCTCGAACCGAGGGGGCCGACACCCACAAGCTGCGGACCTATTTCCAAGACGTGGACGAACAGACCGTCAACGCGCTGGCCGAGAAATACGGGCACCTCGTCCCGCCAGAACGACTGGAGCACATGGCGAACCTGCCCACCCAATTCGAGACGCCAGCGGATTTCGTGAAAAATTATCGCGCCGAATTTGGCGAACGTCCAGAACCTGGCGTCGTGGGCTACACGGAACGCGGTCACCTGGCCCACGTCAGCACCGGGGACATGCCCGGTGTTCCCGAGACCGTGGTGCATGAGCGGCTTCATCAACTCGCCGATCCGCGAGCGGAGCAAATTTTGGGCACGAAGCTTTGCGAAGGCATCACCGAGGATTTGGCCGTCGAAACGTCCGGGCAAGAACCTGAGCCTGGCGATCCAGTCGCTTACCCGGAAGCGCGAACGTCAGCCCATGTCCTCCGGAATGCGGTGGGGGATGACGCCGTGGAAGAAGCCTACTTTCAAGGTGACACCACCACGCTCAAGGCGCGACTGGATGAGGCGTTGGAAGAAGGCAAGGCGGAGAAGTCGAATTCCGCAGACTGACCTCAGTTGCACAACAGCAACGCCGCGTCGCTGAAACGCCATCGGGCAATTCATTGCCCGACGTGCGCTCACACCACTGTTGTTCAGGAACCAGAAACCCATCAACCACACCTAACCACCATGCAGAGCATCGAGAATATCCAACGTGCTGAACCCTTGATCGAGCAACCCCAAAGACTTCAGCCCAGATTGCGCATGAATATCGAGAAGTTCGGCCCGCCAACATTTCGGCAGCGAAAACTTGAGGCCTCACCAGCGGCTTCCATCCACGGATGCGCGGAAGGCGGTGTTCTTCTCATCGCAGAGAACCGAGAGCGCGCGACTTTTCGTGCGGAGTTCAGTTACGAACTCGCGGGTGTAGTGTGGAACGGTCGAACCCGCAACAATGTCGAGCGGAGAGAGAACACACTCGGCACCAGTGGCGACCGTCTCGCTTCAAGGCTGCTTCCTTTGCTGCGGAAGAACGCGGAAGTCCGGTTCATCTTCGGCGGGGGGGCAGCCGCGAACTTCTCCTGGTCTATTCAGGGCATCGTTCGCGATGCTGCCTCCAAGGAGATCGCCATAGCTGAGGCCGGAAGCCTCCGGCAAGGCTTGCAGATGATCTTGGCCAGCGAGCCCAGTTTCAGTTTTATCTCCAAGGTTTTCAGCGCCCGCGAACAACCGGGGCCGACCGTGGCCTCATGGAAGACAAACATCGTGCCTCGGCGAATCTCGCTGAAAGTTCCCGCCCAAAGCGCCTTTGGTTTTGGCAGTGGCAACCATGGAACACAGGCCAACGAAACGTCCGTTGGAATTGGGCTGCCCCGCTCCGGGCCGACATCGTTTCGTTCCCTCGCTGAGGCCGTCATTCTGAACGCGAATCCAATCCTTCTTGTCGTCAATTTCACTCGTTTCGATTTGGATGAGGAATCGCGAGCCGTTGCCAGTGAAGCCTTGAAGTGGATGCACCGCAATCCTGTCCAGTTCCAGACCCAGTTGACGACTGCGGGCATCGAGCCGGGGCTCTCGGACAACGTCCTGCAACAGCTTCAGGAATGGTTGCGAAATCCGACCGGAGGGAGGGTGCGCTGTTCGATCCTCTCCAGAGAGCGTCCAGTTGACTCATTCGTGGAAATGGTCGGAGAAGACGTTTTCGGGACACGCGTGGAGGCGATAGCAGAACTGGTCGAATCCTGCGATGCCGGAACCAGTGATGGCGGATTTCGTGTGGAGGCAGAGGCCTTGGACTTGAGTTGCTGTCTGCGGTCGGGTGCGGTATGGCCTTCGTTGTTTCCCAGCCTGGACTCGATCTCGACCGCCCGCGTCCAACGTTTGTTCAACCACGAAATCCCGGATTTTTGTGCTGACGGTATTCTCTTGGGGTGTGTCGCCGAAGATCAGCGGCTCGCCTCCTTGGCTACGACCGACGCCAAAGGCACCACGTTGTCAGAGAGGTCGTCGGAAGAGGCAAGATGGTCGATGTCTATGGCGTGGTCCGTCCAAGCATCGGTGTATGCAACAGCGTGGAGGACATCGACCGTTTTATTGAAGCGATCCGTAAGATCGCCAGGGACGGCACTAGATTCGCTTACGAACCCGAACTGATTGTTGCTGGTCGCGAAAGCCAGCCAGCACGCCAAACCGGAGAATTCGTTCCGAAAGGATATTCGATCCGCGACCTCATTTCCAGAGGCGTCCCTCCAAAGGAGCTTCTTTCGCTAGGGAACCATCTGCCGGCACCGCCGCTTGCGTCGCGCTCCTGATGCAATTTCGCATTTGACACCATTGGTATCTATTTAGATACTTGCGGCATCTTTTCGGTGCGTTGTGATCGGTCGCAGTCTGTGAAAAGAGCGCCGAAAGTGGCGCTGAATGGTGTGTTGGCCAAACTGGCATTCGAAGTGCTTTAGGGCCTTGAAACTGTCGAAAAGATGAAAACGAAAGAACACATGAAAACGTTAACGTCGGTGCTGATTGCCTGCCTGTGGCTGATGCTGCTGGTTGGTTGCAATCCACAGCCACAACAATCGCCAAGCGCCTCGCAACAGCAGGGTGCTTTTGACAGAGTTCAGAGAACTGGCGTTATCCGCGCGGGCTATTTTCTCATGGAGCCGATGATCATGCGTGACCAAAACGGCAAATTGACTGGAACCTTTGTTGATATTGTCGAGCAGATCGCCAAAGACATGCGTTGGAAAGTGGAATACAAGCAGGTTGATCTGAAGAACTTCGCCGCTGCCATTGAAGCTGGCGAGTTCGATATTTCCGTTGGCCCAACATTTTCTTCGCCCAGTCGCGCATCCGGCGCTTCATTCACGCGCCCAATACTCTACCTTGGCTACACTGGCATCACGACTGCCGACAAGGTTGACAGATTCAAGACTTGGGCGGACCTGGACCAACCAGGAGTCCGAGTGGCAGTCAAGCAAGGCTCCGCCATCGGCGATTACGTCACCCGCGTTTTCAAGAAGGCACAAATCATTTCCCTGGAGCAGCCTGCACTCAGTGCTCCTTTGGCGGCCGTTCCGGCGCAAGCCGATGTTGGCCTGATGAACCAGGTAACGGTTTTCACTTTCCTGCGGGATAACCCACAAGCCAACCTGCGAGAAATTCTAGTTGATAATCCAGTGGAGTTCACAGGGGTTTGTTGGGCGGTGAAGCCCAGCGATTCGCGGTGGCTGGAGTTTGTGAACACGGCTTTGAAACACTACGAGGACACCGGTCGCATTGCGGCGTGGGAGAAGCAATACAAAATTCCATACCTCTACCACGAAAAGCGGTCGTTCCAATTCGACATCGGAACGGATAGGAAAACCATTGAGAGGTAACCGTCAAGGACTCTGAGCTATGGACTTGACCATCGCATTCCGCTATTTGCCGGAATTTTTGCATGGTCTTTGGCTGACAGCTCTCCTTTCGATTGAAGTAATTTTAGTCGGCACACTGGTTGGTCTCGTCTTTGTTCCTCCTCGGATTTCCTCGCGTTGGTATCTTCGATGGGGAGCATGGATTCTGATCAACCCTTTCCGAATTTTGCCGGTGATGGTTCTCCTTGTTTGGGGGTTTTACTCTTTCTCCATCGCTTTCGGAATTAAGTTGTCGCCCTGGGCGGTGGCCGTTCTCGCTTTGGGACTGAACATGGGGGCTTTCTGTGCGGAGATATTTCGCAAGGCAGTCGAGGAAGTTCCTTTTGAGCATGTCGAAGCGGCTCAACTCTTAGGATTCTCGCGGATGGCAATTTGGCGGCGCGTGATTCTTCCTTTGGCGTTCAAGAATCTGAGCATCCCCTACCTCAACCAAGTGCTCCAAACGATAAAGCTGACAGTCCTCGCAGCGATCATTTCCGTGCGGGAGATTTACCACACAACGTCTGACATCATCCAACAGACGAACAAGCCGGTGGAGATGTATACCATGCTGGCGCTTCTGCTGTTTGTTCCCCTGCTTCTAATCACCCTGGTAGTTGAATGGGCGGAATATCGTCTTCGGCACGGCGAAAAGACGCGCAAATGGTTTTGGATTGGAGGCTCTCGATGAGAGCGATGAGAGCGATGAGAGTCGTGCTCATCGAAGTGACGGCGGCACACTACCGCCGCAATCCACTCAGCCAAATGGCGAGAGTGTTAGAGCCTTTGGCCATCGAGTATATCGGGGCATACCTCGAACAAAACGGACATGATGTGACCCTCATCCATCAACTTGATGAGGGAAACGAGGAGGTCGTGGAAAAGATCGTTTCCATTCGCCCGGACATGGTCGGCCTTTCCTGCATGACCTACAGTTTTCCCGATGCGCAGGCGATTGCCTCCGCCATCAAGCAGGCGCTTCCTGAGACCGCCACGGTGTTGGGGGGCTATCATGTGCTCGGACTTGCCGATTGTCCGCCGGGTTTCGATTTTGTGGTCAAAGGGGAAGGCGAACTTCCCTGCCGGGACATCGTGCAGTTCCTTCAAACGGGGCGACCGAACCTCGACAGCATCCCCGGACTGTGCGCGTACCGCGACTCGGAGACTGGCCTTAGCGTTTCCATCAAATGCAATGTTATGGGTGCGTCGCTCCACACGCTTCCCATACCGAAGCGATTGCCTAGGGAAAGGTATTTCTCCATGAGCATGGGGGAGAATCTACCTGACACCCGGCTTGCCTGCATCGTGATTGGACGCGGGTGTGCTTTCCATTGTGACTTTTGCTGCACGCCGCAAGTTTTTCATGGTCGGCATGGATACCGTGACTTCGACAAGGTGATTGCCGAAATCCGCTTCCTGCAATCCCAGCACGGAGTCAACACACTGAATATCCGGGACGAAACCTTCGGCCCTGAAAGTGTGATCCGCTCGTTTTGCCAGAAACTTTTGAAAAGCGGCGTGAGAATAAAATGGCGGGCCTTCGCCGTGGTAGGGACTGTAAAACCGGAAACGGTTGCCCTCATGGCGGAATCCGGTTGCCACATGCTTTTCTACGGCATTGAGGCATCCGATCCCGACACCCTCCGTCTGCGCCGCAAGAGTTTTGCAGGACACATCGAGCAAATTGCGAAAGATGTCGCTCTGGCGCAATCGCACGGCATTTTTGTCCGGGGCGGATTTATCGTGGGGCACGAGACTGACACGGAAGCCACATTTGTCCGGCATCTTGAATTTCTGAAAGAAGTTCATCCCGACGAACTTTACGTCAGCTTTCTCACCCCATTCCCCGGCACGCCGTTGTTCACACGCGCCGAAAAGGAAGGCCGAATTCTGGAACGCGATTGGAGCAAATACGATTGCGAACACCCGATTCTGAATGTCGGCATTCCAGCCGATGAACTCGTCCTTCTTCGGCAGGAACTTTATCGCAAGTATTACACGAGCCGCGAATGGAGAACGCACCTTGAGTTGCGCATCGCGAAGCGACCCGAAGAAGAAACGACGATTCGTCGCTACACAAAGTTCATTGACGAGCGCCTGAACATTTTCAATTCATTCGCGGTCGCGAACGGTTCTTGAATTATGGTCGCCGAGATTAAAAAAGATTCGCTGGCCCAACTGTTTCAGCCGGTGGAGAAGCCGTTCGCGGCCAAGTTGGGCGATATTTTGCTCACGTATCAGGCTGCTGCGAAGGGCAACAACCACTTCTCGCTGCGCGTTTCCAACGTCGAAATCCAGGCCCGGCAGGTTCACTGCATCTACGGCACGAACGGTTGCGGCAAAACTACGCTACTGCGGACGCTCGCGGGTCTGCAACTGCCACGGGAGGGCTTCGTCACCTGGTCGCCGTTCGAGCCGCGCCCTGGCTTTGATCAAGTCTTGGTCACGCAGGCCGGCCCGATGCCGCATTGGTCCGTCAGCGAAAACATTACTCTGCCGATGTTGAATCAGGGAGTCGCAAAGGAAACCGCGAACGACCGCACAAAGACGTTGTTCGAGTTGCTCGGCTTGCAGGGATTCGAAGCCCGCTACGCGCACCAGCTTTCGGCGGGGCAACAGCAGCGCACGGTTCTTGCGCGGGCGCTTTCCATCGCCCCCAAAATCTTGTTCCTCGACGAAATCATGAGCGGACAGAGCGAATACTGGTCGGCGCGCATTGCGGAAATCCTCCGGTTCTACGCCTCGACCGGCAGGATGGTCGTTATCGTCAGCCACGATCCCGAATGGGTGCTCGCGTGCGCTGACCGAGTGACGAACATCGTCTCCGATACCACCGATGCAGTCTCGACAACCCGGTTCTTCATTGGCTATGACGGGGCCGTTCAGAACTGGCAGTCGTTCCGTGAAACGCGATTTCGGAAGTTCCATGAGTAAAGTCTTGGGCATTGATGATTTTTTTTACGTCTCGGACAGGTCTTACGATCTGACCGCCGAGAAAGCGTTGCCCCATTATCACGAAGCTCATCGGCTCTTGGTTTCCTGCCTTCCCTTTCCCCGCGATGCGAAAATCGAGGTCATTGACCTGGGGGTTGGCTCTGGCGTCACGTCGGCTTACGTGCTGAAAAACTTCCCGAACGCGCGCGTCACCGGAGTTGACCTCTTTCCCGAGATGCTCGATGAAGCACGTCCCCGGATTAATCCCTTCGCGGATCGTGTGACGCTGGTTCAATCCGAAAACACCAAATTCCTCGCCTCTGCCGAAACGAAGGTGGATGCAATCGTGAGCGCCTTCTGCATCCACCATCAGGACGAACAGGGCAAAAAGGATTTGTTCGCCGCCATTCAAAAACGGCTCAAACCGGACGGCGTATTCTTGATGCTCGACTGGACGATTTTCAATTCGCCCCACCTGCACAAAATCGCGCGTGAAAACACGATGCGGCATCTCGAAGCCAACGTGTCTGACACCGCGTATCGCGAGAAGTGGGCGTATCACTGGAACTACATCAATATTCCGAGTTCTGCCGACGAAATGGTGGCGTGGCTGAACGGAGTCGGTCTGCCAGCAGAGACCGTATTTCGGAATTTGGAACTCGCCTTGATCGGAGCGAGTGCGTCGCCATCATCTTGATCTAGCTGACCTATGAACACGCACGATTCTTTCGGCACGCATGACGAAATTCTTACCGCTCTCGCGTCTCATTTAATGCGATCGTTCGGCAATGCGATTCACTGGATTTCGGTTGGCTTGCTCGGAGATGACTTTAGAATTGTTTGGAAGTCATTTATTTTCACTGGCAGCCAAGGTCTAACCGAGAAATGCAACTTGCTCGGGCCTTCACACTGCACTCCGGCGGCATACCCATGCAATACCTCAAAGTGCGATTCCCGATCTCGCATCGAGACGCTTGAGGAAAAGACAATGGCCGAAGGGTCGCATTCACAAGGAAATATCTCGTTGAAATTGTGGGAGCACTACAAAGAATCCCCTTACATCTTCGTAAACCCATACAGCAGTCCCCCTGACATCTCGCCGTTTCCTTCACTTAAATCCAAGCGCGAATTGTTGATGAAGCTTATCAACGCGAACTTGCTCGCCAGTGTCTGTGAAGTTGACTACGGAACGGCCGCCAAGTTTTGTATCCCGCAAGGTTACTGTGCTGCCTTAGTGCCACTTCTGCAGCACAGACCCGAAGGCGGTAACGGCTATTTTGGTGCGGTTGTTGTGGTCGCCAAAGGTGAATCAAAAGTGTGGAGTGAGTTGGCATTCGTGAAGTCAATCGCAACGTCTCTACTTGAGACAAGCAGACATCTGAAGGCCCTCACATCCAAATTGGACGCCGATATGCCAAGCCTCTTGATTGAGGCACTGGTCAGCACATTGAGAGTCGGCGACAACAATGCGCCGGAGAATCTTTTCCAAGGCACGTGTTCAGATGCACGTTGCAAGATTCATGGTGCGGAGTTTAAGAAGCGGCACAGAAAGGAATGTCGCTTGATCCGGAGCGCGGCGCAATACAGCCGGGATCATGCCGCGCCAGCGTTTACTGATACGGCAACGTCCATCTCGTTCCAAAAAAGCCTGTTCAACACGGCCAAGATCGAGATAGAGCGCGACGCTTACGTGTTCAAAGAGCCCAGCGTGCTTCACAAATCCACTCCCAGCAGCAATGAAGTTGCCACCACGTTAAATGAAACCAAGGTGTTCTTCGAAAAGAGCTTTGGCATCTCATTGCACGTTGATGGTGGGGACGACAGCTTGTTCGTCTGGCCGTACGAGCCTGGAGTTTTTACAGCCATCGGCATGTATGACCTGTACCATGCCTTAAAATCTCCAAGTCAGCAAATACCACAGCCCAGAGATCCCAGCATCCTAGCCAAGGTTCTCGCGGTTGGGACTACAGGATTCGTATATTTTAGCTTTGCGTTGCACGACAAGATATGCGCTGAAAAGTTGGCGAAGGGTGTTGCAGAACGCGGACGCGGACAGATTACATCAATAATCAGCAATCTCTGTGATGGTGTGCCCACACGACCGCTTACGGCAGATAAAAAGGCCTTTCCTATAATCGAGATCTTCAACCGGAAAAGCCAACATCCGATTATTTCTGCCCACTTTACTATCACAGACACGCCATTTCTGCACCTGAGCTGGAGCTTTAGTACGTCGGCTATCGCCGCCGCGATTTAGTGCATCGCATGATGAACCCGATGAACATCTACTACTACAATCATCGTGAGGAAACTGTCCCCATTAGGCATGTGTTGCAGGCCATTGGGGTGGCTTTCAGGGATCTTCCAGCCGGAGGAATGAGACAGCCTCTTAATGCGGATTGCCTTATCATCCACTCACCGCAGGCATACGAGGCGATCATGGAAGGCACAACCGTGCCGCAGTGCATGGGTAAGGGCGGAGTCTTACTTTTCGCGAGCAGCGATGGCTTGGACGCCGAACCAAGAGAATTGTCTGATGCGGCTTTAGGCACGCGATGCTTTGCTTTTGGCATCAGAAGAAGGCCGTCTCGAAATGAAATGGGCGAGACCGTTTTCTTGCGAGAAGGCGATTGGAAGGAAATGCTCTCCGCTGTAATTGATGCCAAGGATTGCCCATCCGCGAATAGGCTACAGGAGCTAGTAACACCAAATGTCCGCCGCCTACTATGGCCTCCAGACGAAACGGTATGCCTGTCTGCCTTGGCTGTTCTTTGTGAAGGATACCTCGCTGCTCACGTTCAAAGTACTGAGCAGGCAGTAGAACTAGAATCCGATGTTAAAACCGCACTGCAAGTGATGGCGTGGGAATCCTTTGTCCGCGAACAGCGCGATCCCACAAGAAGCAGCCTCACGACAAATCTGCCGAGGGTGCAAAATCCAGACTGGTGGTGGAGAGTGTTCGTTGAAGAAAGCGATCAGCACAATGCTAGAAAGGAGGATGCTCTGGTCCTAATCACACGGAAGTTCAGGCTCGCCTTCAAATCTGTACCCAACGATTTATCCGCGCTTGTTGCGTTGATTCGAAGTGAATCTGTGAATAGCCCAGCTACCGTGGCAAGAGCTTATTGTTGCTTGGCAAAACAACTCGAAGCAAGATCGTGAAAGAGGGGAGCTGGCAAATGCGACGACGAGAGTTTAACCACGACTGGTTGAAGAATCGGTTCATTGTGGCTTTGAACTCAGGTCTGCGTTTGCTGGATGGAGCAATTGAGGATTCAATTTTGGAGAAAACATTTCTGCCCGAAGTGCTGCCCCAGTGGGAAGCGCGACGCGACGAAGTGAGCGTGTTGATCCAAGATTTCGAGAAGGAAATGTCGCCTCGGCAACTATTCAATGAACCGCCACTTTCCCGTTGCGACGGACAGACGAAGCGCTGGTTGGGAGAATTGATTCACGGACTCTGGCTGGTTCGTGTCTCCGCAAAAGAGTTGACCGCGACCGCCGAAAGTTCTGTTGGAGCAGCGGACGCAGCGTATTCAGAGCTTTCACGAGTTGCGAGAACTCGCCCGCAAGGTGAGTTGCTTGCGGGCATGAAGCCGCATCGTCACCTGTTTGAGCAATTCCGGGATGCCTGCCAAAAGGTGGGAGCAGCCATGAGCGAGTTCCCGCACGAAATCAAAGTAGTATGACGCACTTGCCCCGTATCCTTATCATTGACGATCTGTTCGGGCGGACCCATTCCGACCGTCGGAATGAGGAGCGCGCCAATCTTTGCGGCCAATATCTTTTGGAGGATGTGACAGGTGATGAGAAGGGCAAAGGCGGCACGCTCAAGATCAAACAACCCGTCGCGCAAGTTTTTTTCTTCCGTGGTCAGAATCCCGCGTGTTCAACGGTGGGAGACACGGTTGAAAGCGATCTTGAAGCCACGCTGACAGTCATTCGCGAGGGCTGGGGTGAACCCAGGCCAGAGAATCCGTGCTGGTCAATGGTCCTGCTGGATTTGTGTTTCTACACTGGGCCAGTGACCAAGCAAAGCGAACGCCGCGCGTTGGGAATGCCGGAAGGCCGCGAGCGGGACAACCAGCCCAAGCATTATTTTGGTTTGGAAATCCTGGAAGCCATTCACAAGGAGTTTCCTGATTTGCCGGTGGTTATCATGTCCAGTATGCCGAGGAAGAATGTGAGCAGGGAGTTTTCCTCCAAAGGCGCGTTGGGATTTCTTCCTCGCGAAGATGCTCACAGCGCAGACCGCTTGAAGGAAATGCTTTGGCGGCATGGTTTGATTCAGGATGAGACTGGCGAAATTGTCGGGCGCTCCCGCTCGTTGCTAATGGCTTTGCGTGCTGCTCGGCGTGCTGCATCCGCGCGCCGAAACGTCCTGATCCGCGGTGAGCGCGGCGTCGGCAAGGAATTGCTGGCGCGTTACATCTGGCGGCATGGGAGCAAGTCAGCCAGCACTCCATTCCTTGCGGTCAATTCAGCAGTGTTGTCTCCCACATTGTTTGCAAGCGAGCTTTTCGGAATCGAAAACCGCGTGGCAACTGGAGTCGAGGGTCGTGGAGGATTAATTCCGGCCGCTTCAGGAGGCGACTTGTTCCTCGATGAAATCCGTGACATGTCGCCGGAAGCTCAGGCGGGCATTCTGCGCGTCCTTGAAGATCGCAAAGTTACTCCCGTTGGCGCGAAAGCGTCCATCCCCGTGGACGTAAGGTTTCTTTCGGCCACGAATGCCGACGTCGAAGAACTGGCCTCCACTGGGAGATTTCGGCCTGACTTGTTGGATCGCTTGCGTGAAGGCGGCACGGCGTTTCTACCTCCTTTAAACGAGCGGAGGAGCGACATACCCCTACTGGTTGAGAAACTTGTCCGGGAGGCCGAAGCCAAGAATACCGCTGCCATCCATCGGGATATCGGCGCTGATGCGATGGAGAAGTTGTGCGCTTATGACTGGCCGGGAAATGTCCGTGAGCTTCGCAACTGCATTTTTGAGGCGGTGAACAGCAACCCCGATGTAGAGCATCTAGTAGTGACTCACATCCGTGTGCCCACAATCCGCCAATCAGCTACTGCGCAGCAGCCCGGAAAGGCCGCGCGGTTTCAGTCGCCCAGAAATTTGGAGGATCTGTTGCGAATGTTGGACAGCGTGCCTGCAGACGCGTGGAGTGCTTCTGAAATTGCTGGCAAACTCCCCGCCATCCGAGGTGCTTGCGACCAATTGACAGCCAAATTGGTAAAGGCGGCCATTACCGCCACGCGGCGTCCTTCACTCGATGAACCTGAAGGGAAGATTCTGATTCACCCCGCGATGAAGCTTCTGACTGGAAACCGCGCATTGACCGCGTCCAAAGCAGCGGACCTTGTGAAGCGTTTACTCAAGGAGAATGCTTCTAGCACTAGCGGTCTGCTTGAAGATCCCGCGTTGCGTGAAGCCCACGCGATTGCCCACCGCCTTCGCCCAAAGTCCCAGCCTACGATGTCGCGCGCAAACGGTAGTAAGTCGGAAGGGGAAGGGACAATCACATGAGTCATCTCAAGATCATCATCGCCGACACCAACGAGTCGCCTGCGTGGAAGGCCTGGCGACAGGTGTTGCCCTTGTATCTGAACGGGTTGGTGAAAGAACAGGATGTCCTGCACTGCGGGGAGGCGATTCAGAAAAGCAAAGGCAAGGATGAGTGTCGAATTGGCCTTGCGCTCACTTTCGAACCAGACGCCAGAGATTTCTGGAATCGGTTTGTTGAATTGGAACGCGCCAGTTGCGAGTTCTTCATTCATGTCACCTGGCAAACGGAAGATAAACACAGCAAACCGTGGGTGGAATTAGAACCACGCTGGCGGGGCGTCTGTGGCCAACGTAGCAACTCTGTTACGCCCAATGCCGTCTTGTTGTCGCAGGAGATTCAGGAACGATTCAAAGCTGTAAACAAGGACTTTGCGCTGAACTTGCGTCCCTGTCGCCCAGTGGCAGACGCCAAAGAACTAATCAAACTCCTGCCAGAGTTCAGCCACGGCGGTGCGACCGATGTCACAAACATCATGCTCGGGCCGGCGCGGATGTTGATTCTAAAAAAGCCAGAGGACACGGATCGCAAGGACGCATGGGAATCTTGGATAATGTCGAGTGCGAAAGCTCGTAAGGATGCGTGCAAGAAGCTGGGAGACGCACGAAAGGAGATAAATGACGAAAATCCCAACGCAGAAAAGCCCCCGAAACGGCGGCCCCATAAACGCCTTGACCCAAGATCACCATTTTACAACGAACTTGCAGCGCAACTTTTCGAATCTTGGGGCCGCTTAGCCGAGTGGCTTTGTATCACACCAGACCTGCAAACTGATGGGTTGAAAGATAAAGTCCAGGAACTCGAACGGATGATGTCGTTGCTAACGGATATCCGTTCAATAGCGAAGGGCGAACCCGGCGCCAGCACCAGCACGATCAACCTGTTAGAGGAACCCGCCCCAGACGAAATTGGGGTGCCCAAATGCGACACGGTTTATAGGATTCTCGTGGTGGACGATCATGCAAGCTGCTGGTCCAGCACTATTGTCCTCGGAGCAAAACTCGCGGCAGAAACAATCGCGGCTAAGAAGCTCGGCAAGCCAGTGAAAATCGAAATAGATTATTCCACCGATGCCAAATCAATCATTGGCCGAGGAGATCTGGATAACTTCATTTTACGTTACGATCTGGTGTTGCAAGATGTATATTTACCAGGCACACGCGGAATTGAATTGATCGAGAGGCTTCGAAAGCGCGTGAGATGGCTTCCGGTGATTGTTTGGACTTCTTCACTTAGTTCCGAACTGGCCGCTTCGGCTACACTTCACAATGGCTACCTGTTCAAGAAGACTAGCACGATCCAAGACCTCGCATCCGTCTTTGAAGAGTGGCTTCCGGTTGGCAACGCTCGTCGTCACTACTCCCTACTCAATCCCCTTTTCGACCATACGATTGTTACCCCCGCGCTTCGCAAGGTTGCTGTTGATTACACGCTGTGGTGTCTCAAATTGCTGGACGGATTCCATGCTGTGGATGACAGCTACTTTCGATTCTTCAACGACCACGGCGGACGGCACATCGTTGCGCTGCTTGAGAAGATTGAACAACTCTTGCGCCCGTTGCTGTTGCGAGGTCAACTGAATCAGAATGGCGATGCCAAAAGCGCAATCCAGTTTGATGAAGAGGAGTTGCTCGGTCTGTATATCGCTGTGCTCTGCCACGAATTCGGGATGTTTCCACTTGGGGCGGAGGGTTTCGGGGAGCGCACTCACAGCGGTCTTGAACTGGCTCGCAAGCAACATGCTTTGACGAGTTTCTTGGCGCTTGTAGATCCCGATGATCCTAATACCAAACTGGACCCGGAGCTGCTGGCGCTTGTCCATAAGTTGATGGAAATCTCACCAAAGTCCCATTCGTTGGCAGCCATAATCTCGGCCTATCATTCGCGTGTTCTGTCATTGGATAAGAAGACATTCGCTCAACTTAAGCGGGATTCATCCGGTGTGAAGAAGATCCGACAATACAAGTTGGATTTAGCCAAGGTGCGCCGACTGCTCACTAGAACGGCGAGAACGCTTCGTTTGCCCGACCGCCGAGCCGCGCGGCACTTATCAACGATTTTCCGATTTGCCGATGCCATTGAAATGGATAGCTCCAGAGTTCCCGCTCCATTCTTGTTGCAAGCCGATGGCCGGGCCGACATGCAGAATCGGGAGGATTTGAAACGTCAAGTCGTCTCTGCTGTAGTGATTGAGGATGGCGTGGTGAACATCCGGTTTAATTGTCCGTTGCCCATCGCGGTAAAGAACGTTCCTTGGCCTTGGCCAAGTGTCAAGCCAATCAAGGAATGGTCGCTTGCCTGCGGGATGCTCGTCACCGACGTGTTCCAGTTTCTGCGGGAGCAATTCAACATCCCACGGAATAGTAAAGACGTCGAAGTGGTAGGCCAAATCAAGGACGCGTTAGATGGCTGGCTGGACAATGCCCAAGAAGGAAGGTGTGGAAAGTCTTTATCACTCATAGCGGCTCTCAGCGTGATTTGTGATGTGGTGGATGAGTTTGATGCCATTGATAATGTTGGCCGTGATTTGACACAATTTATCCGCTTGGGAGGCACCGAGTGGGGAAATGACGAAACGCTAACAAAGATAAGCCTCTTGCAGGTAGTGATCAACCGACAGGAGCGATTACTCAAAGCGCACCAGAAGGATGTTCCACACAAAGACGAGCCAAAGCAGCTATATGAATTCAAATTTGTTTTCCAATCCAGGCACTTTGCCAGGGCTTTGCTTCGCCTCATTGGACGCATGGGAAGGTTTGGAGACTACACGGTTGAGAGGCTGGAACGCCGAGCAATCAAGGACGTTTACTACGACGAATGGATAGACGCAGAAGGGCGCTTTGCGCTTACATCAAAAGGAATCTCCTGCCGGTGGCGGACGATCGACAAGAAGAGCTCATTTGAAATTAAGCGTCCGATTGTGAAAGGGCAGGATTACCTAAAATTCGCAACAAGTGGCAAGCTTACAAAGCCATGCGAAGCGCAGAAGCGGCCAAGGCAGGTTCCAAGGAATGTAGCTTTGAAATTGTCGGAAAGTTGTGGGAAGAAGTTCGAGCCCATTGCCGTCATTGAGAACGAACGATGCACCTTGGAAGTCGTTGGTAATGGCCTTGGTAAATGGGCTCAATTGCATCTCGATATTTTCCGCGTAGATATGTTCCGCGTAGATGACAGCCAAGGCGAGCCTTTGGAGGTGTGCGAGGAAATTGAAATTGTCAGCCCTGATGACACTGTTGTGGCCGATCTTTCGGAGATCCTTGCAGCCTCGTTCAAGCTTTTCAAAACCCAGAGGTCGCGCATTGAACGCTGCTCTCAAGCATTGCGTATGTCGCCACATAGCCGACCACCTGAAGTGCTCTGGCTTGATGTTGACACGGGGGTGGATGACGCGATGGGGTTACTTTTGGCATTGCGCTCACCTAAACGCTGTAAAGTTGTTGGGGTGTCCGCCGTGGGGGGGAATGTTTCCCTAGAGCAAGTTTTAACCAATAGCGCCAAGATTGTCGCTTACTCTGGCGTGTTTCCCAAGCCGCCCCTCTTCAAGGGGTTTGCACCTTTAGGAGCAAGACCAGACGCAAGTAATGTTCACGGGAAACAAGGAATAGGTAACATTGACGAATTTATTCCGGATTTCAAGATGCCGGAGTGGGGTGACTTGGCTGCTGGGTTTGACCGTGTGGTTGCGCAGCATGAAAGAGGAGATATTACATTCGTTGCGACCGGACCACTGACGAATCTGGCAAAGCTCACGCAGATCTGTCCTGAGGCCGTCAAGCAATTGAAAGCGATTGTGATCATGGGCGGAGCATTTGACGAACCGGGGAATCGAGCGGCCAAAGCCGAATTCAACATTCATTCAGACCCGGAGAGCGCTAGGGTTGTTTTAGCTTTCTGTCAGCAGCATGATATTGAACATAATTTTATTCCACTGGATATTACGCATCGTGCCGTTTTGCAGAGGAGTATGGTGAACGATCTTTGCCGTAGTGGGAATCACTATGCGAAATTCATTCAAGCGCTTACAGCTCATTACATGGAGTTTTACAATCGGAACCAAGCGATGGATGGCTGTCCGCTTCACGACCCAATGGCTGTGGGATACGTTCTTTGGCCAGAGTTTTTCACCAGTGATACGTACTACGTAGAAATTGCACCTTCTGGGCTGGGAGCGTTTTCCGGAGCAACCTCTGCAGACTTCCGGCCCACGCGACTCTTTCGAGACCGAGGCAATGAAGTTACGGGAGTTGTGTTGAGGGTTGATCGAGATCGCTTCCTGCAGGTGGTCAAAGATAAATTGCTGAAGGGATGAGGACGAAGGAGATGAATATTGACAGCAACCACGGACTCTGGATTGATGAACTGTCCGGTCAGCATTGGGCGGATTCGTGCGGTTTCTCGATTTCTGTCTGGCTCGGAGATCTGGCTAGCGAGGAGCGTCCTCGTGTTGTGGACAGGTTGCGAGTTAAAACTGGGCCACCGACATTCGCTGAAGCGAAGCGGGCATTTGAGGAAAACACCGATCTATCTGGATGCGTTCGATGCCAGTGGGGCGACGACGCAATAGAACTGGTGGTCCCGATGCCGTTCCATGGTGCGTTCTTTTCACACCGGCCCGATTTCCAACACGGGTTGGTGTCGGTTTGGGCTTCATGGTTAGGTGAGGAGCCAGGATTCCGGCTGGTCCGGCCGACCAGTGAAGCGCGGCGGGACAACATTCAATGGCGGATTGGGTTGCCTGGTGGCCGATTTGTTGGGGCCACGTTGAACAAGCCAACCACGGAGGAACGAAAGCGGTTGAATTTCCTACGCTATTTTGGGTCAGCTACAGTCTACCCGGGCTGGCTACGCTCGTATCTACCAGTGCGTGGACGGCCCAAGGATTGGGACGCCGTAATCGAAGCGATCCACGCCAACCCATCAGAGGCCTCGGACGAGGATGATCTCTCCCATCGGATTCTTGTTACGTATCCTGTCTGGCTGAAACATCGGATAGCCCGTGAGTTCCTCAAACTGGTGCTAGAAGAGAATGAGGGGAAACTTGGCAAGCGAGCCGCGCTTGTCCTCTCGGGGGTTGAGGCTGGTACCCTGGATCTTGCACGGGAAGCTTGGCTCGCCGTTCAGCGCGGGAAGCAGACTGCGGCGCAACGTCTGGTTTGGGCAATCCACGCCCACAAGTCTGCGGACAAGACGGATTGGGTTGACCCAATCAACCCGCTCGACCTCGCGTCTCGCATCACCCGTGTGCGCCGCGTCCATTTGCCAGCCTCGAAGCTGGATGAAGTTCCGGCCGTGTTCCGGCAAAACCATCCGTCGTTCCGAGGCAGGCTGTGCCCGGTCGAGAGTCCGGAATCCGAACAGGTCGGTTTATCGCTCCAGCTTGCGGCGGGCACCAGTGTGGATTTCGATGGCCACATCCATCCGGCCACAGAGAGTGCGGCGGAGATCGGTTTCGGCGCGGCCTTGGTGCCGTTTTTTGCCCACAACGATGGTGCCCGAAACATGATGGGCGCGAAAAACCTCCGGCAGGCGGTTCCCGTGCGAAAACCGAGCCGACCGGCTGTCACGACAGGCCGGGAGGTTGTGCTCCAGGAATTCGTAAGACCGCTGGTTGAAATCGGAGTGTGTCCGGGAGCGATCTCGGTCGAAGGTGGGTTCGGTCTTGGACACGATCTGCTCGTGGCATATCTGCCCTGGCACGGAATGAACTTCGAAGATGCCATCGTGCTCGGCCAGCAGGTCGTGGACAAGGGTTTGCTGGACCTCGCGTTCTATAAACGAGTGCGCAGGCCGATCAAACTGGGCTGGGTGCCCGCAGACCCGGTCGAGCAGACCGTGTGGAAGTGGAGCGAGAAAGGCTTGGCCAAAGCGGGCACCGAATTGGTGGCGGGAAGTCCTCTTGCCTCGTTTGTATGGGAAGGCAAAGCCGACTCGAAACGCCTTGCCATCCTCTACGAGGAACGGACCCCCGCCATCCTAAAGGCGATCCGGTTTGACAGGAGATCGGAGTGGACCGGTGGCGTTCTCGAATACGAGCTGGAGCTACCGATCCCCGTCCGCCCCGGCGACAAGCTCATGGGCCGTCACGGGAACAAGGGCGTTGTCGGGGCGATCCTGCACGCGGATAAGATGCCCCGCCTCCCCGATTCTCAGACTTTGCCAGAAGAACTTCGTGGACGGACGATTGATGTGCTGCTCAATCCCCACGGTGTCATCTCGCGGATGAATCTCGGACAACTCATCGAGACGCACCTTGGGTGGGTGTTGCACTCTGGGCAATGCCAAGCCGGCGATTTGCTCAAGCCAGGTTTCGCGGAGAGCACGCCCATGGCCGCACCATTCTCCGACGCGCTCAGCCATGACAAAGTGCAACAATGGCTGGAGAAGACCGGTCTGGACCCCTACGGGCGCATCCGTCTCGTGTTGCCGGATGGCACCATGACGATCTCACCAGTGACGGTTGGGTTCCAGCACATCGTCCGTTTGAGGCATGTCGCCGAATTGAAGTCGCAGGCGCGCCGCGGAGGCCAAGACGCTTTGTATTCGACCAAAACCGGTCAGGCAATTCACGGCAGGAAGCTTGGCGGTGGTCAGCGATTGGGCGAGATGGAGATCTGGGCGCTGGCCGGCCATAGTGCCGAGGCCGTATTGGCAGAGTTTCTCGGTCTGAAATCAAGTGCGGAGTTGGTCGCCTCCCCTGGTTGTGACAAACCCGTTTCTGGTCCGCCCGGTTGCACCGGTTACAGCCGGACGCTACAGGACTGGCTGTCTGCCTTGTTGATCAACCTCGACGTTGGCGACGACCATGTTCGTCTCTCGTTTTCTGACTCAGCGACTCTACCCGCCTTTGCTGGACAGGTGAATTCTCCCCGAGGCCTCGACTCGTGTGTCACAGCAAGTTTCGCGTGTCGGCAGGGCGGAAACAAGAAGCCGTGTGACTTTCGCCTCCTGAATGGCGACCAGATCGCGTTCGCCCCGCCTACCCAAGGCGGGCAAGCAAAGGCGCCCACTCTCGCTTTGCGCGATCTGCTGGACCATCTTCTCCTTCTCCCCGGCGGAGCGCTGCGGCGCGACGAGGCTACGTTTGCACTCGCTTTGAAGGACATGGAAACTGGCCAAGCGGCTGGGGTGTTGTCATTCGAATTCACCGCCGCCACGGACCAATTGAAGGGAGTAGCGAGACCCGTTGCCGGGAAGCAGCCGACGCGCTGGCCTCTTTCTTTACAGGAAGTGTATCTTTACGGCCGCTTTGACAAAGGCGACGGGAAGAACTGGTCGGCAGATGATCTCCTGGCTGAGTTCGAGAAAGAGGGTGCGCAACGATCGGTCGCCGAAATGCGCATCACTTGTCCCGATCACTCGACCTCCCGGTTGGCGGGGGCCAAGCCCTTCGGTCAAGTTCTCCGCGGCACGCCGGGGGGACTGTTCGACCCGCGCATCTTTGGGTCCGGCATACCGACATCTACGGATCGCAACTCCAACCGCTGGGGTTACATCGGTCTGCCTATCGAGATTCCCTATCCATTGCATGTGTTCCTGACCACGAGCAGGTCCCCTAAGGATCAAGCCAAGGCCTTCGATTCGTTCCTCAAGGTCCACAAGATCGAACGGCCGGCCATTCCAATGATCCAGAGAATTCCAGTCCTGCCCAGCCGCTATCGGATGCCCGCCAACACAAAAGGTGGACTCATCGCCGACGTGATCGAGCGCCGAGGATATGCGCCGCTCGTCCAGTCTTGTCTGCGCTACGAGCACGCAAAGGATGATGAGCAGCGGACCAAGATAGCCTCACAGATCGAACGCCAGGTTGAGACCCTGTTCCAAATGCTTGTTGAAGCGCTCCGACACAAGTCCGGGATGATTCGGCGGCACGGACTCGGACGCCGGGTGGACCGCTCGGCACGGCTCGTTGTCACACCCAACCCGGAACTCGATTGGGACGACGCTGGCATCCCCACAACCGTGCTGCTGGAGTTGATAGGCGACCTGGTCGCCGCCTGGCTGGAGGGGCGGAGCGCGACTGAGAAGGCACATGAGCCGATGGCAAATCTGGCTCGCTTGTCGTGGCTGCATCCGAAGGAGGACCCGCTTGCACTGGCAGAGGCCCAGCGCAGTCTGCGGAAGTATTTGGAAGCGCATCCGAACTTTGTGGTGCTGTTGAACCGTCAGCCCTCCCTGCACCGCGACAGCTTTCAAGCCTTTCACCCTGTCCCTCTGCCGCCCGAGGCCGGTGATGTCATTCAGTTGTGCCCGCTGACTTGCAAGGGTTTCGCGGCTGATTTTGATGGCGACGAAATGGTCATCCATGTGCCCCTGGGAGCCGACGCCCAGAAGGAAGCTGCCCGCCTCCTCCCATCGCGCAACCTGTTTTCCCTGGCGACCGAGGCTCCGGGAAACGTGTTGGCACATTTCGACCAGGATTTTGTTCTCGGCACTTACTGGTTGGGCGCGGTCGGTGCGAATGAGACGAATGCAGCTCTGGGAGCGAGCCTGCCCGGCGATTGCTGCCGCACGTTGATTCCCGCGGCCAGGCGGATGTCGAAAGGCGATGGCATCAAGCTACTGTCACATCTCGCTACCAACCATCCAGACAAGGCGGCGCAATGCATTGCAGAGTGGATGCGGATGGCTTTCGCAGCCTGCTCCAAAATGGGCGTTTCCTTTGGGTTCTATGAATTGCGGGAGATCGCATCCCGAATTGCAGCGGACGTGACCCGAGTGTGCGAAAACAAGAATGGCAAGTCGAACGACGAACTGCAAAAGATCTCAGGCGAGGCGTTGGATAGGATCGTCGCCGATCCGTCGGATTTCGGGTGCCCCGGCCTGCATTTCGCTGCGATGGCACTCTCGGGTGCTCGGGGAAAGAAGCAGGTTCGGCAGATTATTGCCGCCCGTGGCCTGCTGGAGCCGGGCACCACAGGGTTCAAGGTCGGGGAGGATATGGGCCGGTTCTTTTTCCGACAATCCCTGGTAGACGGCCTTGGCCCGGAAGAGGCCTTCTTCGCAGCAATGAATGCACGCAGTTCAATGTGCGATAAGAAGCTCGGGACTGGTTACGCTGGCGCGCTCACACGTGCCCTTGTCTTCGCTCTTTGGCCTTACCGAATCGTGTCTGCGGATTGCGGCAGCAAGGAGCAGAGAAGGAATCCTGCCACCTGTCTCGTTCAGGACGGCTTTTGTGCGGCCTGTTACGGTGCTTTGCCTGGAGGCACATTGCCGGAGATGGGCTTCCCAGCGGGCCTGATCGCTGCGCAGTCCATCGGCGAGCGAGGCACGCAGCTCTCCATGCAGAGTTTTCATACCGGTCAGAGCGCCGTGGATATTCATTACGTCCGCAGGGTTTTGGGGATTGGTGCCAAGCTCCCGCCGCCAGAGTTTCGATTCGTCAATCCGGCCGAGGCACAACTATTTCTCAAGAAGTTGAGGGGATCGGATGCCTACCAGGATGTCCTCGCAAGGCATTTTGAAATCGTTTGGAAAGTACTCAGTTGGAGCCAAAACAAAGACCTGCTGTCTGCCATTGTTGCTCAGGATTCTATCACCCGCTTGGCCCACAGAGATCAGCCTCGGGAGATCGCGCTCGCCGCTTTGACTGGCCAGGAATGCCCGCGAGCAAATCCGTTCGCCAAGGTGCTGTTCGGTGGGTTTGGTAAGGCAGCGACCTAACCTGACATTCAGCCATGCAACCAAGACCACGATCTTCTTCTAGCGCCGGTGCAGGACTCCAAGCCGGCACGAAGGCCAAGATAGCTCCGATTCGGACGGCGTCCCCGGAATCCAGAGCGTGGAAGGGCGCTGTGATGCAAACAGCGCGTGAGGGACGGGCGACCGACCTCATTGCCCTCCTTGCGGATCTGGAAGATTCTGGAGATGTCATCCGCGGACCGGAGGCGACTGATTTCGACTCCGCCGACCTTGAGGACGCTCTCGACGCAGAGATTGAACTCTCAGATGATGACGATCCGCGGCTGGAAGGATGGGACGAAACAACGGATGACAACAGCGACGGGGCTTTTGTGCCCAGCAAGGGGATTGTGACGGAACCCGAGTCGGTCGAGTTGCCAATGAGAATTGAACTGCTTGTGGCCGACGGGTGCTGCCGCGTCCACCGGCCGAGTTGGATGCGCGCCGAACCGCGTACTGACAGCGGGCAGGAATTTCTTGACGAGATTGGGCGCAGGTTCGACGTGCTGAGTGACATCGGAGGCTGGCTCTCGCTGAATAGGAAGGCATTTCTCGCCACGCCCGACCCTTGGCTGCTCGGGGTTGAGGCACTCAACGAAATGCGCCGGGGACACGCCCCCGTAAGTCCAGGCTCGTTCCTGGCGCTTACGGGGTTGGACAAGCTCGAAGCGCCCTCCCAGTTCTCTCGGCACACCACCGATTGCTTTCTCGTCTGGAAAGACGGCACTTTGCCCCTGGATTTTATTTTCGGTCCTGAAGCGCGCATGGCGTGGGTGGCCAATGCAGTTGTGCAGTTCGCGGCCCACCAAGGAAACGCCCTTACGGAATCTGTATTGGATCGTTTCAAGACCATCACAAAGCCTCGCGGCGCAAACGCGCAAACACTGCTGTCGAGCAAACCGGTCGATCATCTGGATTTTGGCGAATTCATCGCCAAAGCCAACCTGATGGCGAATGCCAAGTGGACAGATGTCGTTTCTGCGTATCACCCGAGACTCTTGGAAAGGCCATCATGAGCAAGAACACGAAGTCCAGAAATCCCATGATCTTCGCAAATCGCGAGGGATTGGCGCAGCAAATTGGAGAATGGGTGGGCGCGCAGTTCGCGGGCAAACCCTACTGTGTGATTTGCGTTTCCGAAAACGCGGAACCAGGCAACTTTGGTTTTGGCTTTCCACCAGAGCGCGGGAAGCTTTCGTTCACCCGCGCTCTCGTAGTCTTCGAGGGACTGCCAATCAATCTGGAGAACGTGGGCCGATGGCGTGGATGGGCTATGGAGAAGGGAGCTTGGGACCTTCAGATGAACTTTCTCCAAATTGAAGCAACCAAGGAGAGCTTTTGCGAACTGGTGCGGAAATCCTGCCATGCGTGGGCTGCAACATTTCCCGACCGGGAGACGGTCTCGATATCGAAGGGGCAGTTTGTCCGCATGCCGAGCGAGCCTACCGCCAAAGACGATCCCTCACTCCTGACCATGATGTTTGGTAGCATGGGGAATTTGATGACGCAGGTGGATTTGGTGGCTCGTCGCTTCAGGCAGGCGTGCCCACTCGATCGGCAGAAGAAAGAAGTGTCTGCGTATCTGGACAAAATCGACAAGAGCCTCGCCTCCGGCAAGCCAACGCCTGGCGAGAAGGTCCCGCAACTCGGCGTAGAGAATCTCAGCGACCACCTGCCGAAACTGCTGCTCCGGGGGGCCACCGGAGTCGGCAAAACACTGATTGCTCGCTACCTGCACCGCAACTGCGGTTTCGAGGGGCGTCCACTACGAGTCCCCATCCCGGAATACCTTGGCAAAGAGGACATGTTTGAATACGACCTATTCGGCTACGCGCGGGGTGCCTATACCGGGGGCACGGAAGAGGGCAGCCACGGTCTGCTACTTCAAAATGCAGGCGGAGTCGTCTTTTTCGATGAGATCGGCGAAGCCAATGAAATCTTGCAAGCCAAACTTCTTGCGTTTCTTGACGACTACCGGGTGAGACCGCGCAAGTGGGAGGGCACCCCATTCTACTGCCCGGTGCTAGTGGTAGCTGCAACCAACCAGGACCTGGCGGAGAAGGCGATGAACGGCCGCTTCCGACGTGACCTGTTAGCAAGGTTCACTGATCGGCACGAAATCCCGCTCCTCAAAGAGCGGGTTGATGACCTCCCGTTCATTCTCGACTGCTTGCTCCAACGAGAGTCGCTGAACTCAGGGGGGATTGTCCGGGAAATCGGCCAAGGCGCGTTCGAGTTCGTGAAGAACCACGGGTTTGAGGAAGGAAACTTCCGCCAGCTTGAGGACCTGTTCCGCGCCGCCTGCCAGCGCGCCATTCGAGATGGTCGCACCTATCTGGCAGCAGATGATTTCATGCAGAAGAGAGCACGACTGTAGGCAAACACGGTTCGATTATCACTTGCTAACCATGGCTGTTGGCAATCCCTCGCACAGTTACCACGCTCGGCGTGCATTGTGGCTAAGTGGAGTGCGCCAAGAGCCATTCCCAACCGACGGCTTCCTGGGGTGGAGGTTTCGATAGCCCTACGGCGCACTGCACTCGGTTTCGTAGGCTTTCTGGGAACCATGCCAGCCAAGACTTGGCATTACCAACAGGTTCAGTGACTTCAGGAACGCGGCAGGCTTCGAGCAGCCACTCATAATAAATCGTCGCTGGCGTGATTCTTCCGCCGCCCTTGCGCGTGTGTTTGCGGTCGAGTTCGTAGGGAATTTCGCACCCTGGTTCGTCGAGGTCTCCGAAGTATTGCGCGCCTTCACCCTCCAACAGGTCCAGGAGGAAGGACTCGGCCCGTTGGACGGTGAAGCCGTTGCCAAGGATCACCCCGCGGTGCTCTTTCACTTCCTTGTTCCAACGGGTGAAGCTGTCAAAGGTGGCCTCGTTCTCCACTATGAGCCAAGGGCCGGCGGCTCCTGGAGGGCCAGGGCGGCAGGGAAGGCTGGCGGCGACTTCGTAGCAACGCAGATGCTCCAAGCTCAGTCGCCCTGGTTGGAATAGCGGACCCTTCTTGATGGTTTCGAGTGCCTTCTCCTCACCGAAGAGTTCCCAGGAGCGTTCCTTGATGGGGACGAAGGGGCGCTGCCGTCCGTCGGCCTTGAGAAAATCGTGAATTCTCCGGGGGACTTCCGGATCGCGCAGGCTCGGGAACGACGCCACGAACCGCAGTTCGGCTATCCAAGGGAAAGATCGGTGGTCGAGCTTTGGTGTGCTCGTAGCCGCTTCAGCCGGCCACTGAATCCACAGTGGCAGCGCCGGCGCTGGTGCTGCCTGCCAACCGTCCTTCCCTTTGGGTAGAACAATCTCCCCGGCTTGTTCGAGTTCGACCAGCAGACTCCTTGTCTGGTCGCGCTGGTCTGCACGTTCACGCCTTTCCGGGAAGGCGTGGTAGTACGCTTCTATAACAGTTTCAAGCGTTTGCCGACGATTCTCAGTGCGGCGCCGCTTGAGGGCAGTGAGGAGTTTTTGGGCTTCCGGACTCATGTGGTTGCCGGACGATAACCCACGACAGCCGCTTCGATGGGCTTGTCGTCGTGGGTAACATGAAAATCACCGGTGCTCCGGCTGCGGGAACTGTTGCGGAGTCGCACGATGTGACCGAAGTGCTTCAGCGCGGCGAAATCATTGATGCCGGTAGCGTAAATGAGCTGAACACCCATCTCGCGCGCGGTTTGCACCTGCAGGTTCACCAACTCAGCCAGCGTGGCTTTTCCGAAAGGATTATCGAGCAGTAACATGCCAGCGTCTTTGCCCCAGTTTGCGGAGTCTTTACCGCGATGTCGGGATCGCAGTCGCACGAGAACGCAGTAGAGGAGGATCGCGGTGGTGAGGCGCTCGCCGTCAGAGAACTTGGCGAGGCTGGTGATGTCATGCCGGGTTCCGTCTCGCTCCCACTGGGGCTTCAGAATCTTGATGGTGGGCGGGCGATTGCCGCCGAGGGCCTGCAAACATCCGAACACCAGTTCCGCGCCCTTCGGGATGTTGGCCTCGGTGCCAAACCATTCGTCCACGCGCCGGGTGAGCAGTGTTCGCCTTTCGGCGGCATCGGGGCGGCGGGCGATATGGATGTCGAGGAAGGGCAAGTTGGCCCAGGCACCCATGTTGCTCTTCATGGTGCTGACTTTGCTGGCTTGCTCACACCAGGAGCGAGCGCGGCTGGCCAGGTGCTCGATCTGGCTCACCACGAGGTCTTTTTCTTCGTTTAAGCTGTCGAGTTGGTTCTGGGCCACGGCGACCTGTGTTTTGATGGCAGCGACATGCTCGTCTGTGTCGGCCCGGAGGTCATCGAAGTTCAAGCGGAGCAAACGGTCGCGGAATTCTATCTTCCGATGTTCATAACGGCTGTTGTGT
>CAINDV010000808.1 GCA_903847485.1 uncultured Verrucomicrobiota bacterium | reverse complement strand
CGGCAGCGCCAGGAGCGGATGCTTGCGCAATCCACGGACGACGGGGCGCTCGGGTTGCACTCCTGCAGAGACCTATCCTCCCAGCCGCAGGTTCACGCTACCCAGAAAACGCGATTTCTCGCAACCTTCTCGCTGACAAACCACATTACCTGTATTTCGTGGTTGCTGCTGAATAGTTACGGCTTAGTTTCCGCCTGCGTCCTCTCCGTCCCGCGTCTTGACCTTATGCTTCGGCGCTCGCTCCCGTTTCCAGCCGCCGCTTCAGCCGCCGGCTACGATCTGCACGATCTCCAGCCGGTCGCCGGCGCGGAGCGGGCGTCGCGCAAACTCCGAGGGTGCCACAGCCTCGCCGTTGTGCTCGATGACGACGCTGCGGGGCCGCTGGCCTTGGGCGAGGAGGAACTGCTCCAGCGTGCAGGGCACGTCGGCGGCGACAGGTTGTCCGTTCGCGATAACTTGAGCAGGGCGTGTGGGCATTTCAGGCCAAGGTTAAGAGGCTGATTTCCGGGCGGCAATTGAAGCGCAGTCCGTGCAGGTTGCCAACGCCTTTCGTTATATGGACCCAGCGGCCTTCCCAGCGGTGCAAGCCTTGCACATAGCGCCTGTCTTGGACTGGCGCGAAGGGCGTGCCGATGACCGGCAGCCGGAACTGGCCGCCGTGCGTATGACCGCAGAGCATCAAGTCCCACGGCCAGGCCCGCAGCACAGTCTTGGAATCAGGATTGTGCGAGAGCAGGATGGTCAGCGTCGGGCTGGCTTTAGGAAAGCCCGCGAAGGCGCTGGCCGCGTCCGTTTCTTCCGCCCACCAATCGCCAACGCCGACTAGAGCAAGGTCGCGCCCGGCAACCCGCACCTGGCGGTGGGTGTTGTGGAGCAGTTCCACCCGACCGCGCGAAAGCACCTCCCGGACGAGACGTGTGTCGGCATAGCCGCGACTGCTTCCCGCCCATAGCCCGCCGTCGTGATTGCCGAGACAGGCAAAGGTCGGTGCCATCTCGGATAGGACGGACAGCACTTCGGCGTAACGGCCAACTTCGTCCCAGCGCCAGTGAATGAAGTCTCCTGTGAGCACGATCACATCGGGTTTCCAATCGAGTCCCAACCGGATGGCCTTGGCGATGAAGTCGAGGCTGACTTCCCAGGAAGCGTGGAAATCCGACAGGTGGAGCAGCTTGACGGGCTGCCGTTCGAGGCCGCGCATCACGGGCACCTCGTGACGGTTGATCTCCAGCCAGCGTGGCTCGACGAAGGCCGCGTCGCAGGAGCCGGCACCCAATCCGAAATACACCAAGCGCCGCAAGAAGCGACGGCGGGTGGCGGACTTACCGTTCGCGATGCCGAGGTGGGTTTCCGTTCGGATTTCGGATTTCGACATTCGGATTTCCCTCACGCCGTGAGGGCCGCATCCCAATCTTTCCACACCGGCTCGCAACCGAGCCGGCGGATGAGGTCGGCGACTTCCGGGGCGGGGCGTTCGTCGGCGATCTGGAACTGGCCGGTGGCACCCCCGCCCGCACCGTTGGCGGCAGCCCATTCGCTGGCGCCGAGTTCGACGATGCGGCCGTGCTCGGTCTTGTGGAGATGCTCCTTGCCCGCGCCGGTGTAGCCGCCTGGCTCGGTGTGGCTGCCGGCGCTGATGAGCGTGACGCCCAGCGGCAGGAGACCGTCGCGCAGGGCCGCCGGTTCGCGCGTCGAGAGCACGAGGCCGACATCGGGAAACAGCAGGCGGAAGGCACAGGTGAGTTGCACTAACTCGCGATCAGAGATTTGCGTCAAGGGCTGGAACTCGCCCGCGCAGGGTCGGAGCCGGGTCATGGAAATAGTGAGGAAAGCCTTCCAGCAATGACGCTGGAGGTATTCAGCGTGCGCCGCCACCGCGAGTGCTTCGTAACGCCAGTCGGCCAGTCCGTACAGCGGGCTGATGCCGAGCCGGCGGAACCCGGCGGCGTAGGCGCGCTCTGGCGTCTCGAGGCGCCAGTCGAAGTTGCGCTTGGGGCCAGCAGTGTGGAGGTCGGCATAGACGGCACGGTCATAAGTCTCCTGGTAAACCACCAAGCCGTCCGCGCCCGCCTGCACCAGCGGCCGGTATTCCTCCGTCTCCATCGGGCCGACTTCAAGCGACAGGCTGGGCCAGTCGGCGTGCAGCGCAGCGAGGCAGTCGCGGAGGTAGTTATGGGAAACAAACTTGGGATGCTCGCCCGCGACGAGCAGGAGGTTGCGGAAACCTTGCGCCCGGAGGGCCGCCGCTTCGCGGACGACTTCCTCGACGGAGAGCGTGACGCGGAGGATGGCGTTGTCGCGCGAGAAGCCGCAGTATTTGCAGTTGTTGATGCACTCGTTGGACAGGTAGAGCGGCGCGAAAAGGCGCACCACCTTGCCAAAACGCTGACGGGTCGTGGCCTGCGAACGGCGGGCCAGCGGCTCTAGCGCCGTCGGTTCGCCCGCCGCCGGAGAGATCAGATGGGCGAAGTCCGCCAGCGTCAACCGGGGAGACGCGAGGCTCGCCTGCACCGCGGCGACGGAGGCGGTTTGCGCCCGGCGCATGAGCGCAGGCAGCGGGAGGGAACCGAATTCAGCGGCAAAACTCACGGGCGGAACGTAGCAAACGAGGCGGGGAAGTCGAGGCGGGCAAAGTGGAGGTGGAGAACTCAACCAGCAACCTCGCGCCGGCCGTGCCTTGCGGCCACCGGGCGGTTGCCGGGACAAGGGCAGCCGAGACGGACTGCCCCACTATTTGGGTTCGATTTATCTTGCCGGAGGTTGCGAACGGTGTTTGAGTCAGCCCGTCAACTCAAGCAACTATGAAACCTCATCGCGGTACACTCATCCTTGTGTTCGGTATCCTTGGCCTCGTCATCTGCCTGCCCTTGGGCATTGCGGCCTGGATCATGGGCAGTGGCGACCTCAAGCAAATTGACGCGGGCACCATGGATCCCAGCGGACGTTCCATGACCAGCGCCGGCAAGATCATCGGCATGATCGCGACCATCTTGTGGATCATCGGTATCGTCGCGGGGGTAGTGATGGCCATAGGTTTGGTCGGGCTACGCGTCGCCGCCCAAGCGCCTTGACGGCGGCGGCACCCTAGCCGCACCCTCAATTCGCGTCGGCCAGCGGTTAGGCGGTCAGCCGACAGCCGTGGTGGTCAGTGATGCGGCGGCGGGGGATTGTTGGTCCTGATCTGGTCCAACTCGAACGTCTCCATCGCGGCGGCTTGGCGCGTCACTATTTTCCTCAAATGGCCCACGATCCGGCCCCTGCTCGATGACAACTTCATTCAACTGCTCCACTTGGTGCTCCAAGTGAGCGACGCTCGCCTCCAGACGTTCCAGCCGGTGGGCCGTTTCGTCGCTCACGGCTTGCGGAGGACAAACTTCCGGTGCTTGGCGAACACGCCTCGTAGAGCCTGCGAAGTCTCGTCGTGCAGAGCCTGTAACTCCTGGTACACGGCCACCCTCTTCGCGTCCGGCTCCGCGGTTTCGGCGGAGTTCAGCTTCACAAACTGGTCGGTGATTTCTGCGATGCCGACTTTCTCTCCCTGCTGGAGTCGCCAGCACCAGAGCGCCTGCAAGGCCGCACCGTAGGCCGCGCCTTCGCCGACCTTCAGTGTCACGACCTGGGCGTTGAAAACGTCCGCCATGATCTGCCGCCAGACCTTGGAGTTGGCCCCGCCGCCGGTGGCGCGGATTTGCGTCGCTCGCAGACCGAGATCAGCGAGGCGGCGCAGCCCGTAGTTCATGCCCAGCGTCACGCCCTCCATCGCGGCGCGGGCAAAGCTGCCGGCCTCGAAGGTGCGGGGGGTGACCCCGAGATATACGCCAGTACCTTCGGGGACGTTCGGGGTACGCTCACCTTCGAGATAGGGCAGGAGCATCAAGCCGTGCGCGCCGGCGGGCGTTTTCGCGACCGTGGCCTCGAACTTCTTGAAGTCCCAGGCGAAATCGTTCCGCACCATCTCGGTGGCGACAGTGACATTCATCGTACAGAGCAACGGCAGCCAGCGATTGGTCGAATCGCAGAACGCCGCGATCTCGCCCACCGGATCCACGACCGGCTTGTCGGCGCAGGCGTAAATGGTGCCGCTGGTGCCGAAGCTGGCGGTCACGGTGCCGGCGCGCGTGTTGCCGGTGCCGATGGCACCCATCATGTTGTCCCCACCGCCGGCACTGACGAGCACGTCGGTGGTCAGGCCCAGCTCCTTGGCGGTGGTGGCGGCCAGCCGGCCGGCCGGCTGGTCGCTGGCGATAAGGCGCGGCAGTTTCCCCGCGAGATCGGCGTCAATCGCCTTCAGCGTGTCCACGCACCACTTGCGCTTCCGCACATCCAGCAGCGCGGTGCCGGAGGCGTCGCCGTATTCCATGACCTTTTCGCCGGTGAGCCAGTAATTCAGGTAGTCGTGCGGCAGCAGCACCGTGGCAAGCCGCTCAAACTGCTTCGGCTCGTGTTTCTTGAGCCAAAGAATTTTTGACGCCGTGAACCCCGGCAGCACCGCCAGCCCCTGCTTCTTGATCGTGCCCTTGACGCCGCCCAGCTTGGCCATGATCTCCTCGCACTCGGCGGCGGTGGTCGTATCGCACCAGAGCTTCGCCGGGCGTATGACTTCGCCGGCTTGGTCCAGCGGGACGAAACCGTGCTGCTGGCCGCTGACGCCGATAGCCTTGACCTCCGCGGGCCTGGCCTTGGCCTGCTTGAGCGCGGCTTGGATGGCTTGGGCGGTGGCGTCGCGCCAAGAGTGGGGATGCTGCTCCTTCGCTCCGGGCGGGAGGTTGGGCAGAAGATCATATTTCCCGGCGCTGGCACCGAGCAGCCGGCCGGAGTTGGCGTCCACGACCACCGCCTTGGTGGACTGAGTGCCGCTATCAATGCCGATTAAAAGAGTTCTCATGTTGAAATGAATTGCGTGGCACCAGAATGGACAGAGCGCGCCCGCAGCGAAAGGAATTTCCTTGGTGGCCTGCCTCCAGCTATCTTGGGGCGGGCAAGGCCGGCCCTCGCCAGGCCAAAGCAAATAAACCCTTGTTCACCGGTGCAACGTTTCTTGAAATACGGACCGGCACGCCCCGCGGGACGCGGATACTCGCCCGAGTGATACTGGAGATCCCGTCGCCATTCCAAGGGATGGCCTGTTCCACCGTAAGCAGCGAAGAACTGAAAAACGGATCTAGAGAATTCTTGCTCGCTCGCGGGGAGTCGGGTAACCAGACTGCCATCCGGTATGAACCCTCTCGTGACATTCGGTGAGGTCCGCAGCGCCAGCGCGCCGTCAGCGACGGAGTGCTTCGGGCGTAGCTCGGCTTCCCTCCGCCGGACCGTTCGCCGCGCAGTCCGGGGCGCGTGCCACCTTTTTCACCGGACGGTGAAACTGCAACCAAGAACCAAGACAAAACAAATACCAGTGCCGGCGTAAGCTTGGCACCAACCCAAACCGCAATTACCCACTATGAAAGCACTTCAATACGGCTTGCTGACGGTCAGCCTCTGCCTGTTCCCATGGACTGGCTTGGCGCAGCAGTTCGGCGACTTCAGCTATTCCTCCGACGGCACCAACATCACGATTACCAAGTACACCGGTGTCGGCGGTACCGTCGCAATCCCAAGCATGATTGCCGGCCTGCCGGTGGTCAGCATCGGGAGCTACTCGTTCTCCTCTTGCCCCGGCCTGACCAATGTCACCATTCCCAACAGCGTCACCAGCATCGGATACTGGGCGTTCTACGTTTGCTCCGGCCTTACCAGCGTCACCATTGGCAGCAGCGTCACCAGCATCGTAACTGCGGCGTTCTCCTCTTGCTCCGGCCTGACGGTGTTCTCAGTGGAGGCGATGAATGCCAGCTACAGCAGCTTGGATGGCGTCTTGTTCAACAAGAGTCAGACCGCACTCATACAATTCCCGCGAGGTAAAATCGGGAGCTACACCATTCCCAACAGCGTAACCAACACCGGAGAAGGGGCGTTCTCCTATTGCTCCGGCCTGACCAACGTTACCATTCCCAACAGCGTCACCAGTATCGGAAGCTACTCGTTCTCCTCTTGCTCCGGCCTGACCAACATTACCATTCCCAACAGCGTCACCAGCATCGGATACCGGGCGTTCTTCAATTGCTCCGGCCTGACTAGCGTCACCCTTCCCAACAACCTCACCAACACCGGGGACTCGGCGTTCTGGGGATGCTCTAACCTGACCAGCGTCACCTTTCCCAACAGCGTCACCACAATCGGGAACAACGCGTTCTTCTACTGCACCAACCTGAACAGCCTGACCATTCCCAACAGCGTCACCAGCATCGGAGGTTCAGCGTTCTACAATTGCTCCGGCCTGACCAACGTCACCATTCCCAACAGCGTCACCAGCATCGGATCCCAGGCGTTCTACAATTGCACTAAACTTGGTTCCATGTTCTTCCGCGGGAACGCTCCTGCGGTTGGGAATGGTGCGATAGTATCTCCGACCGTCTGCTACTATCTGCCGGGAGCCAGCGGGTGGAGTGCAAGCTATGGTGGCCGGCCAGCTTACTTGTGGAACCCCGCACCCCAGACCGCCGATGCCAAGTTCGGCATCCGCACCAACCGCTTCGGTTTCAACATCACCGGCACGACAAATATTCCCCTCGTGGTGGAAGCCAGCACGAACCTCGCGAACGCGGCTTGGGTTCCGCTGCAAACCTGTAGGCTCACCAACGGTCTGATCTACTTCAGCGACCCCGCCTGGACGAGCTTCCCCACCCGCGCCTACCGCATCCGCTCGCCGTAGTCTCAGACCTCCTGACCCGAGGAATCGGCGTGGGCCGCCCGGTGAGGGCACCGGGCCTACAGAACTGCGCTTTTGCTGTAGGCCGGGTCCCCTGACCCGGCCCCTACACAAATCCACCACCGGCTTTCAAGCCGAGATGGGGGAAAACAACCTCTCCAAAGCCGTGCGCTTTGTTACCTCAAAACGACCCAACCCGCTAAAACCCCTTCATGCATACGCGCTGGCCAAAATGAGAACCTGTTGCTTTTAAGTTGCATTGGGCGGATTCGCCCATAGTCTTTGCCCCCCTTGCTCGACAAGGGATAAAAACCGTGAACGCAGAACTCTGTAGAAAAGCTTTGGAGAAGGTTGGCAACCCCAACATTCTCATCAACTTGGTTTCGCGCCGTGTGCGCCAACTGACCGTCGGCGGCGGCACCGCCAGCCGTCCCTTGATCGCGAATGTCGGCCAGCTCGGCGCGGCGGACATCGCCCTCACGGAGCTTATCCAAGGTAAGATGGGCTGGGAGCTACCCGAGTCGGCCACTGTCCTCAAGGCACCCTCCAAGAAGCGCAAGCGGACTTGAATTCGTCCGCGCCCGGCGTTCTCGCTGGCTCGCTTCTGATCCTTTTACCGCGACCCCATGGGCGACATCGTCACCAATCCCAAGGCGCGGCGGGATTATCTCATCCTCGAAACTCTCGAGGCCGGCCTCGTGCTGCATGGCACCGAGGTGAAATCCCTGCGCGCGGGCAAGGCCCAGATCGCCGATGCCTTCGCCCGGGTGGAGAACGGTCAGGCCTTCCTGCACAACGCCCACATTGACGAATACGGCTGGGGCAACCGGCAGAATCACGCGCCCAAGGGAGTTCGCCGGCTGTTGCTGCACCGGCGGGAGATTCTCCGGCTCCAAGCCGTCATGGCCCAGCAAGGGCACGCCCTGATCCCGCTGCAACTTTACTGGAAAAACGGCAAGGTAAAGGTGGCCTTGGGCGTGGGCCGCAGCAAGGCGCAGTACGACAAGAGGGAGGATCTCAAGCGGCGCGAGGCCGACCGCGAGATGAAGCGGGCGGCTCTGCACCGACTCCGGTGAAAAAGAAAGGCGAGACCGCAGGGCCTCGCCTTGAAAAGGATCCGTTCCCGTCCGGTCAGGTCTTGGTGCCCGTTTTAGAGGCCACTTTGGGAGCCGCTTTGACGGCCGCTTTAGGGGCCACCTTGGCTACCACTTTGGCTTCCGGCGCGGTTTCTTCTTTCTTCCAGGTCCGCTTCATCGGCTTGACGACCAACCCCTTCTTAATGGCGGTCGTCGAGACGAGGATGTAGCGCACCCGGCCGTCCACGACGGCTTTGACACGCTGAAGGTTCGCGTAGAATTTGCGCTTGGTGATGGCGGTGATATGGGTGCCGATGCCGCCCAGTTTCTTGGCCTTACCACTACGCCAGATGATGCTGCCCTTGCGGGCGCCTTTGCCGGTCAATTTACAGACTTGTGACATATTCGTTTCCTGCTAGAGCAGAGCGCGGAAGATAGCAACCAACCGGCTGGTTGCAAGCTCAATCCCAACCTATTTGCGTTGGTGCCGTTGCATCCCGACCGTCAGCCGGCGTTTCGGGCCGCCATTATTTCGAGTACCGCAGGGATCACGCGCTCCGGCGACAGCCCTTTCAGGCAGCGGAAATCCACCGGACATTCGCGGCGAAAGCACGGCGAACAAGGCGCGTTCACCCGGAGGAATCGGTGCTCGCGCCCGCCCGGCAGGCCCGGGCCAGTCAACTCCGACGAGGTGCTGCCAAAGGGCACCACCACCGGCACGCCCAGCGCGGCGGCCATGTGCATCGGCCCGGTGTCGTTGGTCAACAACACGCGGCAGGTCCGCAACGCAGCGCTCAACTCGCGAAGCGTGGTCTGCCCGGCGAGATTGACGGGCGGCGGGTGGCCGGGGGCGGCCGCGCAGAGTCCTCGCGTGATGACGGCCGCCAACTCCGTGTCACCTTGACCGCCGAAGATGACGCAGCGACAGCCGGTGCGCGCTTGCACCGCCGCCGCCGTTTCGATGAAAAACTCCTGCGGCCAACGCTTAGCCGGGCCGTATTCGGCTCCGGGATTTAGGCCGAGCCAGACCGCGTCGGGCGTAAGCCCAAACTTCGCCGCCGTGCGGGTGACTTCCGCCGCCGAAACTTCGAGCCGCGGCAGCAATGGATCCGGTCGAGCGCCCAACAACTCCACTAGGTGCAGATACTCGTAGATTTGGTGAGCGGAGGAAGGCGGGGGTTGGGCGGCAACTGGTGGCGCTGCCAAGAGTTGACGGATTTCAGCGTTCGACCGTTTGTGCATCTTCACCCGGCCCGGCCGCTCCGGCACGGCGTCGGTCAGCAGCCAGTTCCGCCACGGACGGGCATAGCCGATCCGGCGCGGAATGCGGGCCAGCCAGGTTTCGAGGGCGGAGCGCTGCGAGTTGGGCAGCACCAGCGCGGCGTCAAAGCGCCCGGCTCGCAGATGCGCGCCGACTGACCAAAGCCCGGTGCCGGGCGGAACCGCGAGCACCTCGTCCACCGCCAGATGGCCCCGCCAGAGTTCCGCGATCTTCGCCGGAGAGAGCAGCGCGATGTGGGTGGCAGGCATCGCCTCGCGGAGCCGCAGGAGCGCCGGGGTCGTCATCACGGCGTCGCCGAGCCAGTTGACCCCACGCACCAGAAGGCGGCGCGGCGCGGCGGGCGGGGAAGCGGCCGTCATGGTTCAGCGGAAGCAGATTTTGCGGACGCAGTCGTGAAAGTCGCTGGCCCCGCTGAGGATCTTGATTTCCACGCGCATGAAGCAGACCGGCAGATCGCGCCGGTCAATTTTGGGGAAGCGTACGGCATCCTTCTGCGTGGTGATAATCATCTCGGCCTGGCGTTTCTTGCCGCGGTTGATCGCGTTGAGGACTTCCTGCTGCGTGAAGCGATGGTGGTCGGCAAACCGCTTGGAGTAAACCAACTCCGCGCCCAGCCGCGTCAGCCCTTGCTCGAAACTCTCCGGTTGCGCGATGCCGCTAAACGAAGCCACCCGCCGGCTGCGGACGTGCTCCAAGCCGTACCGCTCGCCGGTGAAGACATCCTCGAAATACAGCGGGTGGTGGATGCACTCAATAATGCCGGCGCGGGGGTTGTGCTTAGCTATGAGCGCCCGCAGCCGGGCGGTGTCGCCGTCGCTCTTGGTGATGAAAATCGTAGTGGCGCGGGCCAGGTGGGACGGCGGTTCACGGAGCGTTCCGCGTGGCAGCAAGTGCTCGTTGCCAAAGGGCTGCTGGCAATCAATCAACACAATGTCGTGCCGACGGCCGGCGAGTTTCCAGTATTGAAAGCCGTCGTCCAGCAGCAGTGTGTCGCAGCCGAATTTCTCGATGGCATAGCGGCCAGCCTTGACGCGGTCCTTGTCCACGAGCACCACAACGTCCCGGAGATTCGAGGCTAACATGTATGGCTCGTCGCCCGCCGTCTCGGAGTCTAGGAGGAGATTCTTGCCGTCGGAGACGACGCGTGGTGGAGTGGTTTCCTCGCGGAACAGAAGCTTGTTGATCAGCCGGCGGTTAAGCGGTGGCGGCTTGGACCGGTAGCCGCGCGAAAGGATCGCCACAGTGCGGCCCTGGTCCTTTAACTCCCGGGCGAATTTCTCCACCACCGGCGTCTTGCCGGTGCCGCCGACCGAGAGATTGCCGATGGCGATGACCTGCACGCCGAGCGTGGAATCGCGAAAAATGCGCCACTCGTAAAGCACGCGCCGGGCCTTGACTGCGACGGTGAAGCCTTTGGAGAGGGCGAACAAAACGCCGCGCGCCAGGGCCGCGCGTTTGCCGGTGCGCTGGCCCTGAATCACTTCGAGGACAAACGTCTCAGCCGTTTCAGTCCAGGCTCGTAATTGTTCCCGCATTCAGGCCGTCAGTGTGTCAGAGACTTGCCGGCGGGCAAGCGCCAACTGCCAGCGGGGGCATCCGAGAGTAAGGGACTCGGTTATACACAACTAACCATAGAGGCTTGCTCCAAACCCTGTAGGAGCCGACGTAAGGAGGCTTGGAAACCGCTGAAAACCAAAGCCTCCTTGCATCGGCTCCTGCAAGCTTTGGCGCGAGCCTCTATGGTTAGTCGTTTACGACTGAGTCCCTAACAACTGTGGCGCGGCGATTTGCGCATTGCATCGTCGGCCCGCCAGCGCACCATGACGCCATGCAATTGATTCTGGCGACTCGCAACCGGCACAAACTGGCCGAAGTCAGCGCGCTGCTGGGTGGCGCGGTACGCTGCCTGAGCATCCAAGATTTTCCCGCCGCTCCCGAGGTGGAGGAAAACGCGCCCACCTTCGCCGGCAACGCGGCGAAGAAGGCCGTGGCGCTCGCGACGTGGCTGGCGGGGGGGGCTAATGGAGAGGGCAGAATGCAGCCTGAAGAATGTCTGATCCTGGCGGATGATTCCGGGCTGGAGGTGGACGCGCTGGGCGGCGCGCCAGGCGTGCATTCCGCGCGATTTGCGGCGCTGGATTCGGGCCAGCCCGGCAATTCCACGGATGCGGCAAACAACGCCAAGCTGCTGCGTTTGCTGGCGGGCGTGCCGCCGGAGCGGCGCACGGCACGATTCCGCTGCGTGCTGGCCCTGACGGAACTCAATCCGCGCTCCGCGCTCCGCGCTCCGCGTTGGTTCGACGGCGTCTGCGAAGGGCGTCTGGGATTCGCGCCGAAGGGCGCCCACGGCTTCGGCTACGATCCGCTGTTCCTGCCAGTTGGCTTTGATCTGACCTTCGCCGAACTTGGCGAAGCGGTGAAGAACCGCTTGAGCCACCGCGCGCAAGCCCTGACGGCGCTGAAGGCCTGGCTGGAAGCCAGCGGAACCGCCCACCGCCCACCCCTTTGATGCAACCGTAGATTCCCCCGCCCCTGGCGATTTGAACCAACCCGTTGACTCATGGATAAATGACACCCAAGGATGCTGAGTAGGCAGGGGTGGATGACGCAGGTGTTTGGTTGTCGTTGGAGACTCTACATTGGCTGTCAATCTTTCCTGGTGGGGGCACGCCCTGCGAGCGGTGGAGCGGAGCCGGGCGGGCGCAGCCAGCCCGACGCCCCCGGCAGTAAGACGCTGATCGCCGATTGGGACGATTCTCGCTGCGCCGTGACCAAGGCCGACGGCAAAGAGATGACCAACGAAATTGCGCAGGACAGCCAGTTCAGCCCGACGCTGGACAAGGTCGCCACCGGGGCAGTGGTGATGCTCACCGTCACCGCCCGCAACTCTGCTGGGGAAAGCCCGGCCAGCAACGCGGTGGAAATCGCCGTGCCACAAGAACGACCGTCTGATGCTGAAATACTCCTCTTTATGAAGGCCAAATACCTATTCACACCTTACTGGGAATTCTATTTCTTGTCGCTCTCTCCACAACCGGCTATTCCGCTGGGACTGTGGTTGGGTGGGACAGGATTTCGCCATGCAGCCAGAGTGCGCATGGACGGCGTGCTTACCGACCCGAAATAATCTTAACGAAACTGACGACATGTTGACCGCAGCCAGCCTCCCAGATTTCACCACCGATTATCCTCTGGCACCGGAGCCAATCGCACGCTCTCAGCGAGACGGTCACGTCTGGTTGCGCGGCGTTGCGGCCCGGAGCGAGGTGGCGGCGTATGCCCGGTGATCCTCGCCGCACGCGAAAGACACGGTCAGGAAGCTACGCCGCTCGACAATGCAAGCCGGGAAACGGACTTGCACCGCTGGCTGCCCGGACTCAGGCCCGGCGATCGGGTGGCAAGTGAGTTGACTCTGCCCGTGTTCTGGCGATAGCCTGCCCGCGCATGAAGACCACACTGCGACAACTCGAAGCCATTCTCCTCCTTCTCGCCTGCAACCTGGGCGCGAATGCTGCCGAGCACCTCCGTCCGCCCGCCGTGCCGCTGGTGGCGCATGATCCGTATTTCAGTATCTGGTCGCCGGTGGACAAGCTGACCGACGCGGACACCGTCCACTGGACCGGCAAGCCGCATCGGCTGACGAGCCTGGTGCGGATTGATGGCAAAGGTTTTCGCCTGATGGGCAAGGAACCCGCCAACGTCCCCGCGCTGCCGCAAACCAGCTTGGAAGTGACGCCGACGCGGACGATCTGCACGTTCGAGGGCGAAGGCGTGCGGTTGACGCTGACCTTCATGACGCCGCTATTGCCCGACAAGTTGGAATTCTGCTCGCGCCCGGTAACTTACGTGAAATGGCGCTATGAGGACTTAACCACGTCTGCCCACAAGGTAAGGGCTTATTTCGATGCCTCCCCGGAAATCGCAGTGAACGATCCAAGGCAAGCGGTCACATGGTCGTTCCAATCACTCGTCAGGTTTCCAGTGATGGGCGTGGGAACAGTCGATCAGCCGGTGTTACGCAGCAAGGGAGACGATCTGCGCATTGACTGGGGGACATTCTATGTGATGGCGATGGTGCCTCTAACAAACGCGGCGATTGCTTCAGCAGAAGCATGTCGCAGGAGCTTCATCGAATCCGGAATTCTACCCCACACCATTGCCCCAGGGACACCAAGAGTCGTCAAAGAAGACGCGCCGGTTTTGGCGTTTGCGGATGACTTATCGCCTGGGAGCGTCGGCTGGAAAGGGCTCACAGCCCTCCTGTGCTACGACGACATTGCCTCCATCCGCTATTTTGGCACCAATCTCCCCCCGGCCTGGCGATGGGATCCAATCAGGCCCAGCGTCAATGCGCTCAACGTGCTTAGAGCGGCTATGTACGATTTTTCGCCTCCGCCACTTGGGTCTTCGGGTGGAGCTCATCTGGATGTCGTCTGTGCCAAATTCGATCAAGAATTGATGGCCGATCTCCGCAAGGTCGGCGGCGAGCAGTATGCCCAGCTTTGCGCGCTCGCCTATCGCCAGACATTCGCCGGCAACAAGATCGTCGCCGACGCCAATGGTCAGCCGCTCATGTTCCCCAAGGAAAATTTCTCCAACGGCTGCATCGGCACGGTGGACGTGCTTTTCCCGCAGGCACCGTTCTTCCTCGTCTTAAGCCCTGCGCTCACCAAGGCGATGCTGGTGCCTATTCTTGACTACGCCGCGTCGCCGCGCTGGCCCTACGGCTACGCACCGCATGACCTCGGCACTTATCCGCACGCCACCGGTCAGGTCTATGGGATGGACGGTAGCGATGGCGACCGGATGCCCGTCGAGGAGAGCGGTAACATGCTCATCATGCTCGCCGCACTGGCTAAGTCAGAGGGTAACGCCGAGTTCGCGAAGCCCTACTGGCACATGCTGACTAAGTGGGCTGATTACCTCGTCGAGCACGGGCTGGACCCAACGAACCAGCTTTGCTCGGCCGATATGTTCGGCCACCTACCCCGCAATGCCAACCTCGCGCTCAAGGCTATCATCGGCCTCGGCGGCTTTGCGCAGTTGTGCCAACTAACCGGTCACCCAGAGGAAGCTAAGAAGTATCTCGCCATCGCTCGCGATTACGCCGCCAAGTGGCAGGAGCTCGCCCAGGACGAAGGCCACACGCGCCTGGCCTATCACCAACCCGGCTCGTGGAGTATGAAGCATAACCTGATTTGGGACCGCATTCTCGGCACGAAACTCTTCCCTGATTCCGTCGGCGACGCCGAGATCGCCTGGTATCTCAAGGTGCAGAAGAGATACGGCCTGCCGGTGGACAACCGCACCGACACTTGCCTGATTGACTGGGCCGTGTGGTCCATCGCCTTGGCTCGCAACGAGACGGATTTCCAGAAACTCTTTGCGCCACTCTACGCTTACGCCAACGAAACACCGTCCCGTGTGCCACTCTCGGATTGGTTCACCACGACCGACGCGAAGATGAAAGGCTTTCAGGCGCGTCCGGTCGTGGGCGGTCTCTTAATGAAGTTACTTGCCGATCCGGCGCTGTGGACTAAGTGGGCCAAGCGTGGAGCCAACACTCGTGGTCCGTGGGCACCCATCCCGACTAGCGGCCCGGTGAAGGAGATCGTACCCACTGCGCAGACGGCCCAGGTGAAATGGCGCTACACGCTGGAAAAACCCGCAGACGATTGGATGAAATCCAGCTACGATGACTCCGCTTGGAAGGAGGGCGTGGGCGGCTTCGGCACTCAAGACACACCCGGCGCGATCATCGGCACTGAGTGGAATACGAAACAGATCTGGCTGCGCCGCGAATTCACCTTGCCCGATCGCGTGCTGAAGAACCCGCGTCTGCGGCTGATCTATGACGAAGACCCGGAAGTCTATCTCAACGGCTTATTGGCTGCCAAACTCACCGGTTGGGTTACTAGTTACGACGAAGCTGACATCGCCTCCGCCGCGCTCGCCACGCTCAAGCCCGGCAAGAACGTGATGGCCGTCCACGCCAGCCAGACCTACGGCGGTCAGTGCATTGACGTGGGGATCGCCGAAGAAGGCGACCTAGCCAGACCAGCGCCCAAGCCTAACTCAACTGGTCCCAGTGATCTTCACGGTCTCCGCCAACTCTTCGACTTCCCTGTTCGTGACACCTCCATCTGTGTGGGACCGGATCGGACTTATTACTTGACCGGGACGACCGGCCATCCCACTTGGTGGAACACCAACGAGGGCATCCGCGTCTGGAAGTCCACCGACTTAACTAACTGGGTGCCGCTGGGTTTGGTGTGGAGTTTCGAGCAAGACGCCACCTGGCAGAAACCAATCAAAGGGGGCAACCGCGCCATTTGGGCGCCAGAGATTCATTTCATCAAAGGCACCTTCTGGCTCACCTACTGCGTCAACTACGGCGGGACCGGTTTGCTCAAGAGTTCCAGCGGCAAGGCGGAAGGCCCTTACTTAGATGTGAAGACTGACGGTCCCTTAACCGCCGAAATTGACGCTTCGCTCTTCGCGGACGACGACGGGAAGGTCTATTTCGTTTTTCAGGATGGCAAGATTGCGCTGATGAACGATGATATGACTGGTTTGGCAGAACAACCACGTCTGCTGACACCGGCAAATTTCAAACACGTCGGCTTCGAGGGGGCCTTTCTCACCAAGATCAACGGTCGCTACCAGTTAGTCTGTGCCGAATTCAACCAGCGCGATGGCGTCAGCGCCTATGACTGCATGGTGGCGAGCGCAGAGCACATTTACGGTCCTTACGGCGACCGCTATCTCACCTTGCCCCAAGCTGGCCACAACGTGTTTTTCAAGGACCTCCAAGGCCAGTGGTGGGCCACTTTCTTCGGCAACGATCCCTTGGCACCCTGGCGCGAACGGCCGGGCATCCTACCCATTGCGCTGGCCGCCGACGGACAGGTACAGCCGCGCAAGCTTTCGTCATTCGTTTCCGGGAGCAGCCCGCCGGAACAGTCGCGGCGCGACTCTCTTCCCGGCCTCCGCAAACTTATGGACACGCCCTTGCGCGACACCTCGATCTGCCGTGGTCCGGACGGCACTTGGTATATGACCGGCACTATCGAGCCATTCTATGGCTTCAACGAAGGCATCAAAGTCTGGAAGTCGCCCGACCTCACCAACTGGACGGGGCTGGGTTTCGTTTGGAAGTATGGCGCGAGTCCCTGGCACCAGCCGTATCTCGAGAAGCGGAAGTCGCTCTGGGCGCCGGAGATTCATTTCCTGAAAAACACGTTCTGGCTCACTTATAGCATGCCCGGCTGGGACGGGCCTTCCTTTGAGAAAATGCAGAAGACTTCCGGCAGTGGCCTGCTCAAGAGCACGACCGGCAGGCCGGAAGGCCCTTACGAAGACATGCAACCTAACGAGCGGCTTGGCGATGAGATAGACGCATCGCTGTTCCAAGACGACGATGGCACGGTCTATTTCGTATGGCATAGCGGCAAGATTGCGAAGATGAAACCCGACATGAGCGGCCTCGGGGAGCCGTACCACTGGCTGAAGACGACGACTTCCGATGCGAACCCGAAGCACCATTCCGGCCTGTGCGCGAACATCTTTGGGATAGGGTCGTTCGACCACGTCGGCTACGAAGGCATGTTCATCTTCAAAACTAACGGGATTTACCACCTCTGCTGTGCGGAGAATTTCGAAGGCCGCTACAGTTGCACCATCGCCACCTCGCCGAACCTTTACGGTCCTTACGGCGAGCGTTATGAGGCCATTCCGCACGGCGGGCATAACACCTTTATCAAGGACGACAAGGGCCAGTGGTGGTCCACCTATTTCGGCAGCGACGGCACCGCGCCGTGGGAGGAACGGCCGGGAATTTTACCGGTCCAGTTGAATGTGAACGGAACACTGACGCCGGCGGGCGAAATGACGACTCAGGAGTAACTCCATGCACCTTTACCCCATTGACATCGCCATCTTCATTGGCTTCATCATTGCCGTGGTGGCTATCGGCATCATCACCAGCCGGAACGAGAAAGACAGCGAGTCTTACTTCCTGGCGGGGCGCGGACTGTCGTGGTGGCTCATTGGCTTCTCTCTGATCGCCGCTAACATTTCCACGGAGCAATTCGTCGGCATGTCGGGTAATGCCGCCGATCGCATAGGTCTGGCCATTGCCAGTTACGAATGGCTCGCCGCGATAACTCTGGTCGTGGTGGCGTTCTTCTTTCTCCCTTACTTCCTGCGGGCGGGAATCTACACGATTCCGGAGTTCCTGGAGCAGCGGTTCAATAAGACGACGCGCTCCCTCATGGCGCTGTGCATGGTGCTGATCTATGTCTTCCTGGTGGCGGCGGTCACTTACTCCGGCGCACTTACCATCCAGACGGCGTTCGCTGGGAAACTACTCTTCGGCGTCATGCCCATGAACTTAGTGACCGGCTCGTGGCTCATCGGCCTGATGGCAGCGGCCTACGTCGCCAGCGGCGGATTGAAAGCCTGCGCTTGGGCCGACTTGATCCAAGGCAGCGCGCTTATCATCGGCGGCGGCGCGGTGATGTATTTCGCACTCGACCGGCTAGGCGCGACGCCCATCGCGGCACTGGCTTCGAGCGCGCCGATTCCCGCGAGCCTTACCGATGCCGCGAGCGGCCCCGCGAAGTTCGCCGCCCTGAACGCCCACAAGCTCCACATGGTCATGCCCAGCACCGATCCTATGCTGCCGTGGACCACGCTGCTGCTCGGTTTGTGGATTCCTAACTTCTATTACTGGGGCCTCAACCAATACATCGTGCAGCGTACGCTGGGGTCGAAGTCGCTGGCGGAAGGGCAGAAAGGCATCGTGTTCGCCGCCGGCATGAAGCTACTTATCCCCTTCATCATCGTCATGCCCGGCATGATCGCCTTCAACCTCTTCAGCAAGGATATGAAGGCCGAGGCGGACAAAGGCAATGCCCGAGTGCTGGCGCTCTATGACCAGGCGAAGGCGGCTCCGGAAACCAAGCCAGTCATCTTCGTCGGCGACCCACCGTGGCAGCAGACCAATCCCTCGCTGGCTGCTGAAATCGCGGCGTTCAACGAGCGCGTGCAAGCTCGTGCCGCCCAGACCGGTGGCAAAGTCTCCGAGGAGAAACTTATCGGCTATAAGTATGACACCGCCTTCGGTTTCCTCCTTAGCCGGGTGTTGCCGGAAGGCACCGGATGGCAAGGGTTCGTGCTGGCGGCGCTGCTGGGCGCAGTGGTTAGTTCTTTGGCCGCGATGCTGAACGCCGCCTCCACCATCTTCTCACTGGACCTCTACCGTGCCTATGTCGCGCCGGCCGCCTCGCAATCGCACTTAGTGAACTTGGGCCGCCTCACTGTCGGTGTGTTCATGGTCTTTGGCTGCGTGCTGGCCCCGAAGCTGGGTGATCCTAAGATCAGCAATAGCATCTTCGCTATCATTCAGGAAGGTCAGGCCTATATCTATTCCGGCATCCTCGCCGTCTTCCTAGTCGGGTTATTGGTGCGGCGTGCGCCGCCGATGACCGGCGTGGTGGGCTTGGTGCTCGGGCCGGTTTCCTTCTGGCTGCTCAAGCAACTGGCACCCGGCGTCTCCTTTGTTAACCGTGCCTCCATCTCCTTCGGCGTGGTCTTGGCGGTCATGTTACTGTTGACTTGGCTGCGGCCGTTGCCCAAACCCGTGGAGTTTCCCGCCAACGCCCGCATTGAGTTGGTGTCCTCTCGTTCCGCCAAGGTCGGCGGGGTGTTCGTCGTGCTGGCGACGCTGGCCCTCTACGCTTGGTTTTTCTGAGATGCAAACACTCACTAAGAAGGAACGGATGCGGCGGGCGCTTGGGCGTCAACCGGTGGACCGCCTGCCGGTGCAAACTAATTACACCGGTGTCATGGGCGCGAAGCTGGCCGCCCATTTCGGTTGCTCGGTGAAGGAACTCGCCGCCCGCCTGGACAACCATTTCCTCCGCGTGGACGTGACCCATTCGCCGCGCCTGAGCGCCGATGGCAAGGTCAGCTTCGATTGGTGGGGAGCAGGGTGGGGGACCGAGACGGAAGGTTACTGGCACGCAGTCTCGCCGCTGGCAGAGTCAGCCGACCTGGCCAGCTACGCCTGGCCGGACCCGGAGGCCCCGGGCCTGCTGGCTAACGCCGAGCGAGTCATTGCCGCCGACGGCGGACAACACTTCATCGCGCCGAATTTCGGCTTCGCTCTATTCGAGCGGGCCTGGTCGCTGCGCGGCTTCGACCAATTACTCATGGACTTCGTGGACCAACCCGCCTGGGCGGAAGAGTTGCTGGACCGTATCACCGACATTCAGGTGAAGCTGGCGAGGAGATTCCTGGCCTTGGGTAGGAGCCGACGTGAAGAGGCTCAAACTCCCTTCACGCCTCACGCCTCACGCCTCACGTTAAATCAGAGCCTCCTAACGTCGGCTGCTACAGGCGGCATAGACGGCAGCTATTTCGGCGACGACTACGGCGCGCAGCGCAGCCTACTCTTTTCCCCGAAGCTATGGCGGCAGATGATCAAGCCGCGCCTCGGCCGGATGTTCGCCGTGTTCCGCGAGGCTGGCTTGCCGGTGATCCTTCACTCCGACGGCGACATCTGGCCCATCCTGCCAGACCTCGTGGACATAGGACTAACCTGCCTGAATCCCGTTCAACCAGAGGTGCTAGAACATACCCGGCTCTACCGTGAGTTCGGCCAGCATCTCAGCTTCTACGGCGGCATCTCTACGCAGGAAGTGTTGCCCAGAGTTACGCCGGCAGAAGTGCGCGCGGCTATGCTCGCCTGTGTCCGGGACCTCGCTCCGGAGGGCACGGGACTTATGCTCGGCCCTTCGCACCGGATGCAATCGGATATTCCTGTAGAGAACGTCGCCGCCATGCGGGAGGTGTTTTCGGAATTGGCCCCACACGGCGCAGAACGTGGCGGCGCTGGTGACTTCAGGCTGGGCGCGTTGGAAAATCGGGAACGCGCACAACCACACACTCCAGACCAAGGGCTGTCATAGGGCACATAACTTCGGTCACGGCCCGGAGCCTCAGTCCTTGCTACTGGCGACGATTAACCGGTTGGCCTTCTGGTTCCACACGGTGCCGTGGCCCAGACATCCTGATCCGCTGCCTTGGCTGGGTTGGGCGCGATGAATTGCCGTGGCCCGCCCGCGTTCGCTCCAGTGATTTTGTTCGGGTTACTTGTATTTCACGACGACTTGGGTGAATCGCGTCCACGCCATTCCACAGGGTGTCTGCAAGTTGCCATACGGTTGCCATCCTTCTTGGATCGCTTGGTTGACCGCTTCTTGCAGCTCTACAATCCCTGTGCCGACGACAATCCGGTATTCGATGATCTCTTTCATGTTCTGCTTCCTTCCTTCTCGCGCTTGTGTCCGCTGACTTCAATTGGCCCGAACGCCAGAGGTGAGCGACGGGGATGAGCCGCCGCTTGCGTCCGGCAAACACAGTAAACGTGAACGGCTCATCCCCGTTCGCTCGACCGATTTTGTTAGAGCGTGTATGAAAACGCCGGGCGTGGTAGGGCGAGGCTCCTGCCGAGCCGTCCGGCAGGAACATTGCCGCT
>CAINDV010000807.1 GCA_903847485.1 uncultured Verrucomicrobiota bacterium | reverse complement strand
TCGAGCCTTACACCCGATTGGCCTTGCGGCTGTGGTCCGAGTCCCGCCGGGGGATTGGCGATGCTCCTTGATCATCGCGCACCCGCTTTAGACAAGACCGACCGATGGCATTGCAGCCATCGGCGTGTCCCGCTCGCCCGCATTCGGTCCCCTGCCTCGCGGCAGCCTGTGCGTCGAACCTAAGAGGGTTGAACTCCTGCGCACGGACTATCGCTCGATAACCCGATAGAACCGCTCCGGCATGAACACGTTCCCGGTATCATTCAGGAACAGCAGCCCATTGCTCACCGACAACGAGTCAAGCAGTGGCAGCCAGTTCACCAAGTTCGTGCTGGCGCGCACTTCGTAATTCTCCGCGTCGGCCAACCCCAGTGGCCAGCCCTGGCCGTTGCCAAACAGCAAGCGGAAACCGCCGCCAGCCAGTCGTTCCGGCGATTGCAGACGCGATGGCTCCTTTAGTCGCACCTCATCCACCCAGCCGGCGTCCGCCCCTTCCGCGGTCGAGTCATCCTTGGTGTAAGCCCAGCGGAGCGTTTGGCTGCCGGGACCAACGTTGACGGTTACCCACTGCCAGCCCACCTCCCCGCTAATGCTGGCCGCTTCCACGCCGTTGGTGGAGAACTTCAGGAAGTCATAGTCCGGCTCCGACGATACTTTCCACCAGAAGCCCACGCTGCCGGGACCAACCACCGTCGTCTGCATCACGCTGGACTGACTATCGAGGGTGATGCCGCTTTGTGCCGCCCCTGCTCCATCGTGCGTCACGTTGGTTTGCACGAACCAGTTGCCGGTGATCCACGTCCAGCGTTGCGCACCGCCCGCGTTGACCGCCCCTGGGAAGGTCAAGACGGTCAACACCGCGTTACTGCTGAATGTTGCGCCATAGTTGTTGCTCACCACTACCCGATAGCTTCCACCGTTGGCCGCCAGTGCGTTGCTGATCGTGAGCGCTGTTTTGGTGGCTTTGGACAGGTTGGCTCCTTCGAATTGCCACTGGTAGCGCAGCGGTTCCACTCCGATGGCACTCACACCGAATGCAGCGTTTGCGCCGGGCATGACTGCCTGGCTCTGCGGCCCGGCGAGGATCATGGGAGCCGTGGGAGTCACAGTCAGCACCGCGTTGGAGCTGAGAGTTGTCCCCGCCAAATTGCTGGCCGCCAGTTGGAAGGTGCAGCCAGACCACGCCAACTGCACGTTCGTCAAGGTCAGCGTCAGGTTGGTCGCGCCCGGCAGGTTGGTGCCATTGCACCGCCATTGGAGAACCGGCGGCGGAGTTCCGACGACGCCAGCGGTGAAAAAGACATCCTCACCGGCGCGGATGCTCGTGTTCGTCGGCTGAAGCGTGAACGCTGGCGCCACGTCCGGCTCGTAGCTCAATTCATCCAACCAACCCGTCCATTTGTTGGTGGTAATATTCGCGTCACGGATAAAGGTCCAGCGCAGCGTCTGCGGCCCGGATGCCAGGCGGAAAGTGCAGGGCTGCCAGAAGACCCGACCGCTGATGTTGGTCTGGATGGTTCCATTGATCGAGAAACGGAGGAAATCCGCGTTCGTTTCCGATGAAACCCGCCACCAATAGCTCAGGACGCCAGAGCCGGCGACCGTCGTCTCCAGAAACGATTTCTCGCTGTCGCCGACCAACCCGCTCTGCATGGCGTTGGTCCCGAAATGCAGAACCGCTTCCTGCGCAAACCACCGCAAGTTACCCCCATTCGTGAAGCACAAGTAGGGCGCGTCGAGCACCAGCGCGATGGAGTTGAATAGCGTCGCGTTGCTGCTAATGACGAAGCCGAAGGCATTGCTGACCACCACGCGGTACACCCCCTGATCGGCGGCTTGGAAATTGGTTAGAACCAGCACGGCACTAGTGGCGCTCGGCAGGTTGGTCCCGTTCATCTGCCACTGGAAGGTCTGCGGTTCGCTGCCGGTGGTGGTGACCGTGTTGGTGACACTATCTCCTGCCAAAACGTCCCGGTCTTGCGGTTGGCTGAGAATGACAGGTGCCCGGCCCACCACCGTCAAGACCGCCTGACTGCTAATTACCTGCCCGTAAGGGGTGGTGACCACCACTCGATATGCCCCGGCGTTGGGCGCTTGCGCATTGTTCACCAGCAGCGTCGAGTTCGTTGCCTTGGGGAGATTGCTGCCGTTGAACTGCCACTGGAAGCTGAGTGGCGAGAGGCCGGCTGTGCCGACGCTGAAGACCGCGTTGGTGCCCGCCAGCACGGACTGGTCCTGGGGTTGGACGGTGATGATTTCCCGCACCGTCAAAAGCGCGTTGCTGCTCACCACCGGGCCACCGGCGTTATTGACCACTACGGAGTAGTTGCCGGCATTTGCTGGCTGGAGATTGGACAGCACGAGGGTTGAACTGGTCGCCAACGGGAGATCGGCAGAGTTGAACCGCCATTGATAGCTCATCGGCAGGCTGCCGCCGCCGGCCACCACGCTGAATGAAACCCCGGCACCCTGCCAGACTGCCTGGTTCTTTGGATGCGTGGTAATTGCTGCCACCTTGGGCAGTACTACCAGGACTGCGTTGGAACTTAGAGTGCTTCCGCCCGTGTAGCCCACGCGGACCCGGTATTCGCCAGCATGCAGGGCCTGCGCGTTACTCACGACCAGCAATGCACCAGTGCCATTCGTGATATTTGCTCCATTGAACTGCCATTGATAGCTTAACGTTCCTGGCCCGGTAGCGCCGACGCGGAAACTTACATTGGTGCCAGCCGTTACTTCCTGGCTTTGAGGGTGGTTGGTGATGACTTCAGTGACCACCAGACCGGCATTTCTACTAAACGCCACGCCCCCGGAGCCGCTGTTCACGGCTGCTGAGTAGGTGCCTGCATTGGCAGTTTGAATATTCGTGAAGTTAAGGACAGCGTTTGTTGCAAGCTGGATATTTTCTCCGTTGAACCTCCATTGGTAGCCAAGCGGTGCCGTGCCGGCAGCAGCCACGGCCAAGTTCGCACCCTGCCCGGCATAGACTCGAATGTCTAACGGTTCGATGGTAATCACAGGGTCCGTGACAAAAAGTGCCGCCGAAGAGCTTGTGACGCTCCCGAACACGTTGTTCACAACTGCTGCGTAGCTGCCAACATCGGCCGCAAGAACATTGCTCAAAGTCAAACTGGAAGTCTGCGACCCAGAGACCTTCGCGCTGTCGCTAATAACAAGTCCATCTTTCAACCACTGGTAACTGATCGGTCCCAAGCCAAAGGCCGCCACGCCGAAGGTCGCGGTTGTGCCGGCGTTGTTTGTGCGGTTTGCTGGTTGAGAGTTGATAACAAGCGAACCGGCGATGGTCTGAATATGCCAAGCTGACCCATTCGCTCCGAACCCTCCGCCGCCTGAAACGTAGCCTCGGGCGCGGACGAGGCTCCTGGCGGGAAGGCTTACTCCGGGAAGTTGCCATCCTCCAGCAACGCGTGCGCCGGAGCCTAGCGGTGTCCAACTGGTGCCGTCGCTGGAGAAATCAAAAGTTGTGCGGAGACATTCCGGCAGCGGGCCGCCGCGCAGCCAGGTGATCGTAGAACCCGCCAGACTCAGGCTTTCAGACACGGGACTTAGCGGGTTAACCCTGGCGATACGTTCACGGCCTGAGTACAACATGTTTGTGAACCTTCCGCCGATTACGGCCTTTCCGTCGGGTTGCACTGCCAGCGCAAGAGCCTGATCCCAATAGTAGGCATAACCTGGAGAGGGATTGGCCCCAAATCTCTCATCAAGAGACCCATCTGCGTTGAGGCGGACAATTGTATAAGTGTTATATGCACCTGTATAGACGGGCAACCAACCAGCAATCAAGATCCGGCCATCAGCTAATGGAGCCAATGACAGCGGATAGCAGTAGTAGCCGCTTGCAAAAGCCGGTACGAAGGTGCGGTCCACACTGCCGTCTATATTGATTCTCGCCACATGAGCACGGGGTAGCCCGCCAGCCGTCGTGAAGGAGCCTCCCACCAGCAGTTTACCGTCCCCTTGTATGGCCAAGCAGTACACTATGCCATTTAGGACTGGATTATAAAAAGTGTCCAAGTTCCCACCAGGAAGCAGCCTAGCCAGATTGGAACGTGATTGCCCTTGCATAGTGGTGAAGATGCCTCCAACGAGGATCTTCCCGTCCGTTTGTATTGCCAGGGAAGACACGTCATTCATATCATTCGCATGCATCTGCTGAAAAGTGCTGTCTATTGTCCCGTCTGGATTTAACCTGCCCACAGGCGCAAACCATTGCCCACCAGCAGTTGAGACATACCCCGCTACCACAATTTTGCCGTCTGTTTGCATTTGCAGGCTAGAAGGACCCGCATAGCCTCCTGCCACTCGGAAGCTGGTATCGAACGAGCCATCTGGGTTTAATCGCCCAAGTCCGCTGCAAGTGTGGCCAGCCAAGTTCGTGAACCCGCCGCCGACGAGGATCTTCCCATCCGGTTGAACGAGCAGCGCGACCCCCACATCAATCGGCCCTGGGTTGAAGGTGGCGTCCAGCGACCCATCGGGGTTTAAGCGTCCGATTCCTTGGCGTGGCATACCGGCCAGTACCGTGAAGTCGCCAGCCACCAAACACTTCCCATCAGTCTGGAGCGCCAATGCCATCACATCACTGTTTGCTCCGGGGTTGAAACTGTCGAGCGCCTGGCCTTCGGCGTACCTCGGCAGCAGAAAGGTCAGCAAACAAACCACGGGCAGGGCGGGCCAAGGCCAATCCTGGTGGCTCGGCTGTGGGGAACGGAATTGGGTTGCAAGCGTTGAGTAACTCATAATCGGGCTTCAGTTGCTTTGTTAGGTGTGAACATTACTAAATGGTAAGCGAGCGGCTATTCCGCCACAATCCGAAAGAACTGCTTGGCCTTGGCCGGGGTGGCGACGACCGCGACCCGGAAGCTGACGGCAGAATCGAGCGTAGTGGTTCGCCCAATGGGAGACCAGTTGCGCATGTCCTCGGAGGCTTCGAGCCGATAGGTGGTATGCAGGGGCACGCTACCCATTCTCACGTCCAGAAAACCTTGGCCGACCGCCGCAATGATGCTCGCGTAGCGCGGCTTCAAGCTCGCGGGGCCGCAACTCATGGTTGGGGCCGCCAGCGGTTCGCTCACCGTGGGAGACAAAGTGCCGCCGCTGGCTCCCGGTTGGCCGGGTTGGCCGGTGATGACATTTCCCGAGTAACCGCCCAGGCCGCCCAAGCCAGGCAGTCCATTCGTGCCATTGACCGCACCTTGGCCGCCGGCGCTCCCGGCAGTGCCGCCATTGCCACCGTTGCCGCCCAGGCTGTAGCCGCCGCCGGGGTAGTTCCAGCCGCCATTCCCGCCCTGGCCGCCCTGGCCGCCCTGGCCGCCGCCGCCGGGAAGAGCGGACTGCGTGGAGCCCAAAAGATTCAGAAACACCCGACTGGGCGCGCCGCCATCGCCTCCGCGTCCGCCGTTACCGCCCACCAGCCCGCGTCCGCCCTGTGGCGAGCCGTCTGGTCCGCTGCCACCCCGCTGCCCCAAGCCGCCAGCCCCACCGAAGCCTCCGCCCACCGCCAAACGCCAGGCGTCTTCATCACTCCAGTCATCCAAGGCGAGCACGGCGGTGCCCCCGGCTCCGCCATTGCCGCCGCGGAAGCCATCGGCGCCGCCCTGCCCGTCAGGAGCTTGGTCCCCTTGCCAGCCACGTCCAAAGCCGCCGTTCCCGCCGGTCACGTCCAATTGCAGCCACGGGGCATACCCACCGGGGTAAACTGCTTGCTGCGACGCGTTGCCGGCGGCAATTGTCACCTGGCCCCCGCCGCCGCCCGCGCCGCCCTCTTGCCACAAGGTTGATCCGCCTCCCCCGCGAGCGGTGCAGGAGCCAATGACCGTGGCCATGTTGGCGACGATGGTGCAGGTGCCGCCCGCGCCGCCACTGCCGCCGGAATCTCCCGCGCCGCCGTTCACGTTGACGCTGGCCGAGATGCCACCGCGCGCCTTGGTCCAGAAGGTGAACAGGCCGCCACTGCGGCCATTCCCAGCCGCATCGGTTCCTTGCCCGGCCAAGTACACGTTTATTGCGGCAAAGTTGGGATACACATGCTGACCCGTGACGCCCGGAAGTGGAAGTGGAATGGCGCCGACGGTTTCGAGGGTGCCCGCGAAGACCGTGACGGAAGTGAGCGCCGCCAGCGCGCCGGGTTTCAACTCAATACGGCTAGGCTGGAACGTGTGCTGGCACCTGATCGTCACATCGCCTTCACACTGAAGCACTGCGCCGCTGAGGACATCGCTATAGTCATAGACGCCGGAGTTCAGAATGTTGGTCCCTGTGGCGACTCCAAGCCGGCCATCTCCGACTTCAACCTCTACCCCCGTGCGAATATCCACATATCCGCCCGCGCCGCCGAAGCACGGCGACACAAAATCCGCTGAGTCAGCGTTGCTGCCTTCGGCATGCACGGTAGCGAACACCACTACACCACTGGCTGCCGCGTCACCAATAAGGCGCGGATAACCATAGGTATCTGGCACATAACTCCAAATACGGTGGTGCGTGGTATTCCAGAACAAGTGGTAAAGCATGGCCTCAGCATGGATGGCGCGCGAGAGTAGCTGCGGCAAATGCTCACGTTCCAGCACGCTGGTGGGCACTTTCCTGAACCTGTAATTATCGGTGACGAGTCCCGAATCCGCGAAGCAAACCGCGTCGTGTTGGCTGCCGGTGGCAAAGTCAACCAAGTCATACAGGGCGCTTCCGCTGCACCCATTGAAGCTTCCCCGGCCAGAATAGAGGTAAACACAGCTATCCAAGGGGTAATTCCGACTGTAACTGTCGTACTCGTAGGCCCGGCTAAGGTCATAGCCCCAGCCAAGGTAAAGTTCTTTGCCCTTGGAAAGATCGTTCGTATAGGCCGGGGCGCTCGTCAAGTTGAAGCGGTACAGCTTGGTCTGTGATGCCGGCGGCAACATCTCCGTCCGCACCGGCAGCCGCAAGGTGAACGAGTTGTATCTGCCGGCCATAACCAAGCTTGGCGGGCCGAACCCGTGACCGCTGTCATCGCTATCAAACTGGCGCGTGAACCGGGCAGTGTTGTAGAACATCGCGGCCAGATAGGTGTCAAATTCGGGCGGTATGGGGTAGGGCGGAAGCTTGAAGTAATGTACGCCCTGGTTGAAGTAATCTATGCCCTGGAGCGGCGTGCTAATGCGCTCGTGGTTGGGGCGGTAGGCGTGCGGGATGGCGTCGAGGTAGTTGGGGTCCGCGCACCATCGTTCAAAGGTATCGTAGTCAAGGAACGGCGGTGTGTGTTGGTCGCGATGGACGTGAGCTGGAACCGTCATGTCGCTGAGCAAATGGGCGACATGTCCGAGCAGGTAGTAGGCGCGAGACTTGTGGCCTGAACAGTAGGCTTCCAACGCTTCCTTCCAGAGTTGATTTGCTCGTTGCGGAGCCGATTGCACTGTCGGCAATGGGAACCCGTCCGCAAACGAGCTGTCGGGCAGCCAGAAATGGTTGAGGGGGGGTGAAGAAAGGAAAATCTTCCTCAACGGCTCCCTCCAGAATCCGCATGCCATCTTCAGCTTCGCTGTCGGTTGGTTCCGGAGGCGGAGAATTCTGCGAGTATGTTCCCAGCGCATCGAGCGCGATGACTTCCTGCACCATGGGGTGCTGCCCCAACTGGAGGAAGGCATGGGAAGAAATCCATTGGTGCGTCCAAACCTCGTACGCGAATGCAGAGCGCGCCGCGAGCAGGCTGAACGCGGCCACGACAAGCAAGGATCGGCACAGCTTCGGGCAAGGGTTCATGGCAGGTGAATGGAATCGCGCGCTTGGCACTGAGGAATTTTTACCGTGGCTTTTCTCGTTGGTGGGGCGCGCTCGACGTGGCTGGGGTGTTACGCTGCGCTTGGTTGCAGATTGGACATGGCAGATTTCAGATGCGGCGCCGGGGTCAGGCATTCTCGTAGGCGCGCAGGAAGTCCTCACGGCTGATGCCGGATTGGCGGCAGATGGCGCGCAACGTGGCCCCGTTGAGGTGCCGGTGGTTGGGCATGGTGAGCGGGGTGCGGGTGCCATCCGGGTTCTGGCGCAGCATGGCGATGTGTTCGCGTTCACGAACCAATGCAAATCCCAGGGCCTGCAAGGCAGCAACGACTTTGGCCTTCGGGGCATCAATGGGAAACTTGGGCATGGCTGACTAAACCACCGCCTCGGCCACAAACGCATCCAGCGCCGGACTTTCGGATTCCAAAGCTTCGCGGCCAAATGTTTCGACGTGGAAGCGGAGGGCGCTTTGCACGTCGTGCAGGGCTTCCTCAAATGTGTTGCCTTCGCCCACCACGACGCCTTGAATGCCAGCGGGGTAGGCCACATAGCCTTCAGGATGCTTTTCGATGATGATTTTCACGCGCGGCAACTCTACAGCATCAAGGATTCGTTGGCAAGGCAGGCGGCGTGGGCGTGGGCGGTTCGGGCTTCTTCTCGCGCTGGGCGGCGCGTTCGACGTGGCTGGCGCTTTTCCAGGCGCGCAGTTTGTCGGGGACGCGGGTGTATTTGTTGTGCATGACAGCGTCGAGCGTGGTCACGATCTCGCTGGCTTCCTGGAGTAGCGGGCCAATGATGGCGGTGCTGCCTACGCCGCTGGCGCGGTCTTTCTCGCGCTCGTGTTGCTCGGCGCGGATGGCCTGGGCGTCGGCTTGGAGGTGGGTCACGAAGTCGGCGGGCAGTTCGTGCGCAACGAAGGCGGCGGTCATCGCGGTCTTGCGGATCTTGGTGGCGTCGTCGTCCTCGGCTTTGGCGGCCAAGCGGTCAACGAAGGCATCGGCGGTGGTGAGCAGGGTGCCGTCGGTGGGCGGGGCGGGCAGGCGGAAGGCGTCGGCGAAGCCGGGCTGTTCCTGGGCGATGGTGCGCGCGGTGCGGGTGAGGTTCTGGAGGTCCATCCGTAGGGCGTCGAAAAGGACTTCCAAGGCGGTGCGGCCGGTGGGGACTTGCTGGCCGACGCGGGCTTGGCCCAGGGCGGCCTGGATGGCGCGGAGGCGGGTGAAGCTTTCGGCGGCTTTGCCGCCGGCGGCAAAGTCGGCGGCGTTTTCGTCACCAAAGACGAGCACACGGTCAACACGGTCGGCGCGGTATTGTTCACGGTTGTTCATTGGTTAAACAGGTTTCTGCTTATGGTTCCGGGATGCATCCGTGGGGATGGTGTACAGGTGCTGCGAGCGGGTGGCAAGCAGAGATTTCAAATTAGATGAAAAGTTTTGGTTCTTCGCTGTTTTGAGTGGCATGATCCCTCGCCGCCAGCCCGAAGGGCGGCCGACAATAGCCCGGCGATTTATCGCTGGGACCGAGCATCGGCGGCGGCCAAGTCCCGTCAGGGACGATAGAAGCTCAGGCCGCGAAACTCCGCCAGCCACCGCGTTCTTTCGTCCCTCCGGGACTCAGTCCGGCACTGCTGCCCAGCCCAGCGATGAATCGCTGGGCTATTTTCAATGGTCCTTGACGGGACACCGCGACATCCTCCGGGTCTCCCGCCCTTCCCCCGATTCCACTCTAAACAGCCTCAACGACAGCGGTAATGGTCCTACCGGACGGCTCGGCAGGAAGCCCTCGCCCTACCACGCTAGGCGTTTGCATACACGCTCTGAGCTTTCTATGCCGGGGAGTCGCCGCGATTCCACCCAGCGGTTCTCAGGTTGGCGTGGAGCGCGGACATTTTTGTCCGCCGCCGTGCGCGAACTCGGTGCCAAGCGGACAAGAATGTCCGCGCTCCGAGCCAAACTGGGAGCTGCTGGGTTCTACCCTCGCGCAGCGGGTCTGTGAACCTTCGCCGAGCCTCGCTCATCCGCTCTTGGGGCACTTTGTTTCGCCCGGCGTAGCGGTGCGGCGGGGGATAGCTGCGTTCTGTCCACGCTATTTTGGATGGCGGCGCTCGCCAGAGCGCCGCTACTGGGGCAGAAGGCGGCTCTCTCAGCCGTGCAGAGTCAAGTGGCGGGAGCGAAGGCTCTGCTGCACGGAGCGAACCGTGGCCTGACAGTGGATTGGGTGTGCCTTGCTGATGGCAAACCGGTCTTTGTCCGCCGTCAATCGGGTTCTGATCGTGGCTAATCGTCTTCTGGCAGTGTGTGAACTAGGAACTGGCGAGTGACGGTTTCATGCGGCTTGGCGCAGGTCGTCCGCGAGCAAATCGGGGCATCTGGCCCAGCAAATTCGCGGGGCCACGAATTTCTTGAACGCATGGGTTATTGGCAAAGACACGAGAAATTGGGGCCAGT